>NZ_MNQF01000066.1:0-136709 GCF_001915285.1 Alistipes sp. 56_sp_Nov_56_25 | reverse complement strand
ACAAGATATACCGAAGCAATGACTACTGGGAGCAGGAAAGACGCGATAAGGCCAATGAGTTCTACGCTCCCGTCAAGTCAATCAAAGGGGCTCCTGAAGCAGAGAAGCAGAGAAGCAGAGAAGCAGAGAAGCAAGGCCGCTGATGACATTTATTCTCAAGCCGTTTCATCTGTCAGGGAACCCATTGAAGCGCTATTCAGTTGGCTGAACGAAAANNCTTCAAAGTGCCGCTCTACTTGCGGACTGCTAATTCATACGATGGGAAAGGTAGCCATCGCATTTTTATACCTTATTTTCAACTACTGATTCAAATAAAGAGTTTATCGACCTGCTGCACGAACTTGCCCGCCTCCAATCCCGCCTGATGCGGTTGCAGGAGCGGATTGTCGAGAAGGAATCTCCGCAAGCGTCGCTGCTCAAATCGGCGCTTCTGTTGACGAATTTCGAAATCCGATTGGTCTTTACCCGGCTTGTTATCCATCCATCGCCGCTCCGGTATCGGTCGAAGTATCCAAATCACCACTGTTTCTCTCCGAACAATATCATGGAACTGATAACGGCTCTGCATCTCTCCGGAGCCATACGCCGCATAGACGGCACACGGGTCGATCTGGCGACACTTGTCGATGTGCTTTCCAGAACTTTCAACGTCCGTATCAACAATCCGGAATAGTGTCGCCATACGCTCATCAATCGAAAGTTGCGGCTGACGCATTTTCTCGACATCCTGCGCAATAATCTGATTGCCTACAGTCAGCGATAGCTGGAATGCCCAATTAGAGAAAAGAAATGAGACAATTCTTTCCATTTGCTTTTTTATCGGCTATTTCATATCTTTGTCATAGAGTCTTTGACAAGTTAAATGGAATGCAAAAGCACTGGCTTTATAATCGCCAAACCATTACCTATTATTTCACAATATATTGTTTATTAAATAGTTGGATTTGATTGAAGCTTTTGATTACAAATCCACGAATCCGCGGCCCGCAAAAAATACCGTTTCCTATGTAGGAAACGGCATTCGAACACCGGCGGGAACCGCCTATTTTTCAGCGTATCGGTCGCCCACGACCTTCCAGTCGACGACGCCCCAGAGGGCCTCGACGGCATCGGCGCGGCGGTTCCGGTAGTCGATGTAATACGCATGCTCCCAGACGTCGATCGCCAGCAGCGGCTTCATGCCGTGACGCATGGGGTTGCCGGCGTTCTGCTCGCTGACGACGGCCAGACGCCCCGAGGGGTCCTCGGCCAGCCACACCCACCCCGAACCGAAAAGGCCCGCGGCGGCGCGGCCGATCTGCACCTTCAGTTCGTCGAGCGAGCCGAAATTGCGGTTGATGGCCTCCAGCAGCTCGCCCGAAGGCTCCTTTTGGGGTTTCGGCGAGAGCTGTCCGAAGAAGAACGCGTGGTTCCACGCCTGCGCGGCGTTGTTGTAGACCGGCCCGTCGGCCGAAAGGATGATGTCTTCCAGCGGCTGCCCGGCAAAGGGCGTGTCGACGATCAGCTCGTTCAGTTTGTCGACATAACCAGCATAATGCTTGTCGTGGTGGTAGTGCATCGTCTCCTCGGAGATTGCGGGCGCAAGCGCGTCGTAGGCATAAGGCAGGTCCTGCGGGGTGAAACGCGGCGAGGACGCGGTATCGGTCGTTGCCATAATCAAAGATGTTAATAAGTTGAGATACAAAATCATATGTCGCTTGTTTTTTGTTCCTTCATCGCATCGAAAGCCCATTTTCCCCGGCCGCAGACGGGACATACCCAGTCGTCGGGCAGCGCGTCGAACGGCGTATACCGGCCCACGTTGTGTTCCGGATCGCCCGACACGGGATCATAGATGTATTCGCAGTAGGTGCAGCGGTATTTTTGCATCGCATTCGGAAGGTTAAATTCAGCAGGACCCCGAACAAATAACGTACCCGAGTTCCGGTTTCGGAAAATTTTTCGTAATTTTGATCGGAATACCGACGAATTGCAACCTAAAACCAACTATATGATGACACTTCCTTATGCCGAACCCTACAAGATCAAGATGACCGAGGCCATCCGCACTTCCACGCGCGAAGAGCGCGAAGCGTGGATTCGCGAAGCCCGCTACAACCTTTTCAAACTGCGCTCGGACCAGGTGACGATCGACCTGCTGACCGATTCGGGCACGGGGTCGATGTCCGACCGCCAGTGGGCGGCGATGATGACCGGCGACGAAAGCTACGCCGGGGCCTCGTCCTATTTCCGGCTCAAAACGACGGTCGCGGAGCTGTTCGGCATGCCGTGGTTCCTGCCCACGCACCAGGGGCGCGCCGCGGAGAACGTGATCTTCTCGGCGCTGCTCAAGGAGGGCGACATCGTGCCGGGCAACTCGCACTTCGACACCACGAAGGGGCACATCGAATTCCGCCGCTGCCACGCCGTGGACTGCACGATCGACGCCGCGGCCGACACGCAGCTCGAACTGCCGTTCAAAGGCGAGATGGACCTTGCGAAACTCGAAAAGGTCCTCGCCGAAAACCCGCGCGAAAAGATTCCGTGCGTGGTGCTCACCGTCACCAACAACACGGCCGGAGGCCAACCCGTGTCGATGCGCAACATCCGCGAAACGGCCGAACTGTGCCGCCGCTACGGCGTGCCCCTGCTGATGGACTCGGCGCGCTTCGCCGAGAACGCCTACTTCATCAAAACCCGCGAGGAGGGCTACGCCTCGAAGACGATCAAGGAGATCGTCCGCGAAATGTACGACTGGGCCGACATTATGACCATCTCGGCCAAGAAGGACGGCGTGGTGAACATGGGCGGCTTCGTGGCGATGCGCTCCGAGGAACTCTACAAAAAGGCGATGTCGTTCAGCATCATGTTCGAAGGCTACGTCACCTACGGCGGCATGTCGGGCCGCGACATGGACGCGCTGGCCGTGGGACTGGACGAGAACACGGAATTCGGACAGCTCGACGCCCGCATCCGGCAGGTGCGGCTGCTGGGCGACCTGCTGGACCAGTACGGCGTCCCCTACCAGCGTCCGGCAGGCGGGCACGCGATCTTCGTGGATGCGAAGAAGGTGCTTCCGAACCTCCCGAAGGAGCAGTTCATCGCCCAGACGCTGGCCGTGGAACTCTACCTCGAAGCGGGCATCCGCGGCGTGGAGATCGGCTCGATCCTCGCCGACCGCGACCCCGAGACGCACGAGAACCGCTACCCCGCGCTCGAACTGCTGCGCCTGGCCATCCCGCGCCGCGTCTACACCGACAACCACATCCGGGTGATCGCCGCCGCATGCCGCAACATCTTCGAGCGCCGCGCGGAGATCACCACGGGTTACCGCATCACCTTCGAGGCGCCGATCCTGCGCCACTTCACCGTCGAACTCGATAAAATCCGTTAACGATGAAACGAATCCTTCTCACACTGGCCGCGCTCGGCACAGCCCTCACGATGCAAGCGAAAGTCGTCCTGCCCGGCATTTTCGGCGACAACATGGTGCTCCAGCAGCAGTCCGAAGCGCAGTTCTGGGGCAAGGCCGCGCCCGGCAAGAAGGTCACGATCCGCCCCTCGTGGAGCACGCAAGGCATTACGGCCAACGTCGGCAAAGACGGCCGCTGGCGGGCCGCCGTGCCCACCCCGGAGGCCGGAGGTCCCTACACGATCGAATTGAGCGACGGCGAGCGGCTGACGCTCCGCGACGTGCTGATCGGCGAGGTGTGGCTCTGCTCCGGACAATCGAACATGGAGATGCCGGTACACGGATTCCCCAACCAGCCCGTCGAAGGTTCGGCGGAGGCGATCATCCGGGCCAGGGCCGCAACGCCGATCCGCCTCTGCACCGTCAAACGCAGCACGGCACGCACGCCGCAGGAGGAGTGCGCGGCACAATGGCTGAAGCACACCCCCGAAGCGGTCGCCGGAACCAGCGCCACGGCCTACTACTTCGCCCGCTACTTGCAGAGCGTGCTGGACGTCCCCGTGGGTGTCATCGTCACCTGCTGGGGCGGCACCCCGGTCGAGGCGTGGATGGACCGCGAAACGATGTCCGGATTCAAGGAGTTCGACCTCTCGTTCCTTGACAACCCGGACCAAATCGACCGCCCCCAGTACAAACCCTGCGGACTTTACAACGGCATGATCGCACCGCTCGTACCCTACACCGTGAAGGGATTCCTCTGGTATCAGGGCGAGTCGAACAGGCCGAATCCCACCCAGTACCGGGCGCTGATGCCGGCCTTCGTGAAGATGCTCCGCGAGCGCTGGGCGCAGGGCGGGCTGCCGTTCTACTACGTGCAGATCGCACCCTACCGCTATGACGGACCCAACGCCATCAGCGGAGCCTTGCTGCGCGAAGCCCAGCTGCATAATCTGAAGGATATTCCATCGAGCGGCATGGCCGTAACACTCGACATCGGCGACGAGGGCTGCATCCATCCGGCCAAAAAAGAAGAGGTCGGAACACGTCTGGCCTGGCTGGCGCTGTCGAAAACCTACGGCATGAAAGGCATCGACGCCGATACGCCCGTCTGCGAAAAGATGGAGGTCGCCGACGGCAAGGCCTACCTGACCTTCGCGACAGGTCCCGACGGCCTGGCGCCCTACGGCCGCACGCTCACGGGCTTCGAAATGGCGGGCGCCGACCGCGTCTTCCACCCGGCCACAGCCCGGATCGAGAAGGGCAAAAGCCGCCTGATCGTCGCGTGCGACGCCGTTCCGGAACCGGTCGCCGTGCGCTACGCCTTCCGCAACGTTCCCGAAGCCACCCTTTTCAACACCTCCGGCATCCCCGCCTCCTCGTTCCGCACCGACGACTGGGAGGTGAAGTAAACGCATGTTCCAACCGACCGATCCGGCCGCGGGGACAGACCTCCGCGGCCGGATTTTTTCAGACCCGCATCTCCGGACACGTCAGCAGGAGACGCAGCGGTTCAGCGAAGCGAGGATTTTCCGGTTGGCGGAGTCGATGACCGAGGTTTCCAGCGCCGAGAGGTAAATCTGCGTCGTGCGCTCGGAGGTGTGCCCCATTCCGGCGCTGATCACCGGCAGCGGCACATTGTGGTTGCGGGCCGCCGTCGCCCAGCTGTGACGCGAGGTGTAGGACGAAAGCCCGGAGTCCAGCCCCAGCAGCGACGCGAGCTTTTTCAGCAGACGGTTGTAGTAGTTCAGCGCGACCTGATACTGCGCATAGGCCCGGGCCGGGTCCTCGGCCGTCAGCACCGGGAAAAGATAGGGCGTATCGCGCGTGCGCGGAGCGTACCGGCCGATGATCTCGCGCATGCACGGCTCCAGATGCACGGTCATCCGCTGCCCCGTCTTGCGGCGCACGTAGTGGATCGCCCCGTCCCTCATGTCCTTTTTCCGGAGAAAAGCCATGTCGACGAACGCCATGCCACGCATGCAGTAGCTGAAAACGAACAGGTCGCGGGCCAGCGGCAACGCACCCGAAACCGGCAGGTCGAGGCTCTTCAGAGGGGCGATGAGCCGCTCGTCGATGGCCCGTTTGCGCGTGCGGTCGACGCCCGTATAGACACCGCCGAACGGCGACGCCGGCTCGGCCAGCCGCCTGCGGACCGCCTTGTTGTAAACCGAGCGCAGGATGCGCATGTAGAACGACACGGTGTTCCGGACGACCCCGCGGCGCAGCAGATAAGCGTTGTACTCCTCGACCAACCGCTCGGTGAACGCGGCGAAAGGCAGTTCGCCGCCGCCGAGAAAGCCCGAAAAACTGCGGAGCGTGCGCGTGTAGTTGCGGGCCGTGCCCAGCCGGTTGTCGGCTGTCAGCTGCGCGATCTGCTCGCGCATGAACGCCGTCACGCCCACGCCGCAGGACTGTGCGCAGAAGCGGTCGGCAACCTCGTCGACCGTATAGGGCCGCCCCTCGCGGCCCAGGTCGCGGATGATCCGGTGCAGCCGGTCCACGTCGCACTCTATGCGGCACTGCCAGACCGGAATGCGGCCCGGCTCCGGAGAGACGGCCCGCTGCGCCGAAGCGTCCCACTCGCCGGGCATCAAACGGATGCCGGTCGTAATGCAGCGGGTCCGGCGGAGATGGGTCAACTGATAGTAGATGGTTCCGGCCTTGCCGGATACGCGCGATGCGCGGAATTTTACCTTTACGGAAGTGATCATAACAGTATGGGATTTGTTCCGAAAGGTCGCAATTATCCTCTGTTTCGCGCACATGCCCACCCCCGCTTAATCGGGTAAGCGACCTGCTTTATCCGGATTTCCCGATACAGAGCAGGCCCGGGATTTCGTCCCGGGCCTGTTCTTGCGACAAAACCGCCGCTCTACGCGCAAACCGCAATCAATGCGGTCATCGGCAGCGCAGGCCGTCAGTTCTTCAGTCGGCTTTCCGCCCGAAGCAACTCCCGGACAGCCGCCGGCCGAAAGCTAAATCAGCGTTTCGAGGATCTGCACGGCATTGAGCGCCGCACCCTTCTTGATCTGGTCGCTCACGCACCAGAACGCCAGGCCGTTGTCGCACGTCAGGTCCTTGCGGATACGCCCCACGTACACGGGGTCCTTGCCGGCTATGAAGAGCGGCATCGGGTAGACCTTGCCGGCGGGATCGTCCATCAGCACCACGCCTTCGGCCTTCGAGAAGGCTTCGCGGGCTTCGGACACGGAGACGGGACGCTCGGTTTCGAGCCACACGCTCTCCGAATGGGCGCGCATCACCGGGACGCGCACGCAGGTCGCCGACACGGCGATGTCCGAATGCATGATCTTGCGCGTCTCGTGGAACATCTTCATCTCCTCCTTCGTATAGTCGTTGTCGGTAAAAACGTCGATATGCGGAATCACGTTGTAGGCCAGCTGGAAGGCGAATTTCGCCACCGTCGGTTCCTTGCCCGCGCCCAGTTCGGCATACTGCGTCTCCAGTTCCGCCATAGCGGCCGCCCCGGCGCCGCTGGCCGACTGGTACGTCGACACGTGCACGCGGCGGATATGCGACACGTCCTCGATCGCCTTCAGCGCCACAACCATCTGGATCGTCGTGCAGTTGGGATTGGCGATGATGCGGCGGGGTGCGTTCTTCGCATCCCCGGGGTTGACCTCCGGCACGACGAGGGGCACGTCGGCATCCATGCGGAAAGCGCTCGAATTATCAATCATAACGGTCCCGTGCCGGGTGATCGTCTCGGCGAACTCCTTCGACGTACCCGCTCCGGCCGACGTCAGAGCGAAGTCGATTCCCTTGAAATCGTCGTTGTGTTGCAGCAGTTTGACGGTAAGCTCCTCCCCGCGGAATTTATAGGTACGGCCCGCGCTGCGCTGCGAACCGAACAGCACCAGTTCGTCGATCGGGAGCCGGCGCTCCTCCAAAATCCGCAAAAACTCCTGGCCCACAGCACCGCTGACGCCCACAATAGCAATTTTCATCTCGATAAAGTTATAAAGTGATCATCGTTTCCGCTCGGACGAACCGTACACGGAAGCTCTGGAGGCAAAAATAACGATTTTCCGGGAAAAATCCTCCTTCCGGCCTGGAAATCGGCAAAATCCGGAACGCAGGCACACGATCCGGACACCGGAAAACGACTGCGTACGAACCGTTCCGCCCGCACCGCCGCCGCAGCAACCGCCCGAAAACATCCGCAGAAACGGTCCCGGCAAAGGCTGCCGCCCGCTTTCGCCCGCACCCGGCACCCACACCCGCACCGCATCCATCCGGCACCCACATCCGCACCGCACCCTCCCGGCACCCGCGCCGCCGAGGGCTTCGCTTACGCCCGGTCCGACTCCTCCGCCCGGTCCGATTCCTCCGCCCGGGCGTCCTTTTCCCGCAGCGCCTCCTCGATCTTCCGCTCGCGATAGACCTTCGGCGTCGCCCCGAACCGGGCGATGAATCCCCGGAAAAAGGTACTGCGGTTGGCGAACCCCGACTTGTAGATAATCTCGTCGATCGAGAGCCGCGTGGTCACCAGCAACTGCTCGGCCAGGTTCAGCCGGTACTCCCGGATGATTCCCGCCGGGGTCTGGCCGGTGATCGTCCCCAGCCGCCGGTAGAAATTGCAGAGACTCATGCCGAGTTCCCGGGCGATGAACTGCGTTGAGAACCCCGGATCGAGAATGTTCCGGTTGATGATGTCGAGCATCCGCTCAAGAAACGCCTTGTCGTCCTTGTGCAGCAACCGCCCCTGCGTGAGGTCGAAGGCGCTGTAAACCGAGCGTCCGTAGCTTTTCAGCGATTCGTAACGGCGCAGCAGCTGGTCGACGACACTCTGCAAATGGGTAATGTCGAAGGGGATCTTCAGGCAGATGTCCACGCCCAGTTCCAGCCCCTCGACCTTCACGTCCGTACGGGAAACCGCCGTCAACAGGATAATCGGGACCTGCATCAGCTGCTTGGTTTCCCGGATGCTGCGGATCAGCCCGATCATCGCCGCATTGAGCGACACCGTCCCGCAGATGATGATCTGCGGCTGCGCTTCGGCCAGTTTCTCCTGCGGGCATTTCAGGTCGGAGACGATCCGCACGTTGTAGCCGCCGCTGAACAGACCGGCGATGAAATCGGCCATATCCCGGTCCTCGTTGATGACGAGCATCGTCGGGAGCATGTCACCGAACGTCATCACGGAGGCTTCGGGAACCGGCACGGGCTGGCTGAACCGCTGTCCGGGAGCGATGTCGGGCTGTGCGGCGGACCGGGCCGCACGGGTGATCTCGAGCCGCGGCAGCGACAGCGTAAAGGTCGTCAGCCCGTCGCGGCTCTCCACCCGGAATTCGCCCTGGAGCTTGGTCACGAGGTTGTAGCAGATCGCCAGCTCCAGGTCTTCCTTCAGCGACACGCCCTGGCGGCTCAGCGCCCCCAGGTGGTTGAGCAGTTTGTAACGGTCGAAAATCAGTTCGATCTGCCCGGCGTCGAGTTCCACGCCCCGGTTCGAGACCTCGATCCGAAGCCGTTCCGCCGCGCCGGAAGTCTCCTCCCCGGCGCCGGAAGCCGCCCCGTCCGGACGCGGCACGGAACAGATTCCGACCGAAACGCTCACCTCGCCGCCCGGCTCCGTCCGGCGGAACGCATTGGACAGCAGGATATTGAAGATCATCATCAGGATATTGCGCACCGAAGGGAACAGCACGCCGCTGCCTACGGCCGTCCGGTAGGCGATGCGGTTCTCCCCGGCATAATCGGCGAATGTCTGCGCGATGCCGCCGGCCGTGCGTGAAACGTCCAGCATCTCGATATCGTCCGAACCGTCGACGGGATCGGTCGACTGGAATTCGTTGAGCATATAGATCAGATCGTTGATCTTCTGCGCATTGTGCCGGATCAGTTCCGCCTGCCGGCGGACGAACGCGTCGGCCGACTTGCAGCCCATGATCTGCTGGCAGGGACCGTTTATCAGCGTCACGGGGATCGAGAGTTCGTTGGTCAGGTTGGAGAACGACCAGATGCACGACTCATAGACCAGTTCCCGCTGCCGCTGTTCGTAGAGCGACTGCCGGAGCCGCGCCCGGAGCCGGCGGCGGCGGATCAGGTATCCCGACACGCCGATAACGACGCCCAGCGTTGCGGCGAGATACCCGATCCAGGCCCAGGTCGAGGCGTAGGGCGGAGCCAGCACGCGGATCAGCAGGCGGCTGACGGGACTCCACTCCCCGGTCGTATTGTTCCGGTAGCGCACCCCGAGCGCATAGCGGCCCGTGGGAAACGCAGCGAAAGCCAGCGTGTTGCTGTGGTAATTGTCATGCCAGTCGCCGTCCAGTCCCTCGATATTGTAAAAATAGGAATAATTGCTGCCGTTGACGTAATCCAGCGCCGCGATCGAAAGACTGAAAGCATTCTGATGATGCCGCAGCACCATCCGCCCCCGGCGCATCAGCGCCCCGACATCGTACGACTCGCCGTTGGCCCTCACCTCGCGGAACCGGATGGGCGGCATGTAGGAGGCCGCTTCGGAATCCCCGCTATCGGAGATGACCACGAAGCCGTTGATCCCGCCGAAAAGCAGTTTTCCCCGCTCCCGGTCGTAAAAATAGGCTCCGTCGCTGAACTCGACCACGTCAAGTCCGTACGAAGCGCCGTAAACCACCGAACGGTTCGTCGCCGGGTCGTAGCGCACGATGCCGGCATTGGTCCCGACCCAGATGTTGTCGAGCGAATCGACCAGCAGGCCGTGAATCACCCCGCAACGCAGCTGGTCGTTGCTGTAATCGGGTTCCGCGCCGCAGCCCGCCGGATCGTAACGCACCAGGCCGCAGCCGGTCCCGAACCACGACGAGCCGTCCGAACGGCACACGCCCGCCGTCACGTCGTTCACGGCCAGCCCCCGGCGGGTGTCGAACCCGACGGTCCGGCCCTCCCGGGTGCGCCTGTCATAGTGTACGACGCCGATACCGTGATTGCAGAACCAGAGGGTGGAATCGGACTCCTCGCAAACGGAGAAAAAGAAGTTCCGGCTCCGCGCCTTGAGTCCCAGCTCCACCGGTTCGACATTCGCGGCGACGGGCGCGTCGGCGCTCCCGGACAGTTCGATGCGCCAGACCCCGTAGCCCACGCTCGCAGCCCACAGCACCCCGTCCCGGTCCTCGTAAAGCCCGTGAATGCGCCGCAGCGCCCCGCTCCGCGGCAGTTCGAAAATCCGCCTGTGCCGGTACGAGTAGTAGCACACGCCGCCGTCGCCGCCGATCCACAGCACATTGCGGCGGCTTCCGGCAAACGTATAGACCGAATTTTTCCCCAGCGGCGAATCGGCGGCCGTATAGCTGTCGGTATTCTCCCGCGTAAAGGTCCGCCGGGAGTAGAAATCGCGGATGCGCAGGATGCCGTCGTTCTTGGTCCCAATCCAGAGGTCGCCCTCCGGGTCGACATGGAGCGCCTTGATCGGTTTGGTCAGCAGGTAGGGCAGCGTTTCGTAGGTGACCGAACGGATCGCGACCTCCCCGACCGCCTGCCGCAGCAACCCGCTGCCGTCGGTTCCGATCCAGACAATATCCTGGTTACAGTCCTTCAGCAGCGCAAAAACGCCGCAGTTGACGTCGATCTCCTGCAACTCGTAACGCCCCTCGATCGGATCGGTCGAACGGAGCCGCAGCACGCCGCTCATCCCGAAGGCCAGCACGTAATCGTCCTTGTCGCTGATCACCGACGAAAGGGTGCCGCGCCGTCCGAGCTCCTCCCGCAGGTCGAAAATCGGGAAAGCCCGCCGCTGCCCGGTGTCGAAGCGGAACAACATGCCGTTCCGGTCGGTGAAAAAGATCGTCCGGTCGCCGTCGTAACGGGTGAACACCACCCCGTCCGGCAGCGGCATCCGCTCCCACTCCCCCACCGAAGCCCTGCCGCCGGCGTCATAGACCACCTGCGCACAACGAATATCCTCCGAACGCACCAGCCACAATACGCCGTCGCCGTCGAGGCACATGCGCAGCACCCCGTTAAGCTCCTCCCCGCGGACATCGACCGGCTCGAACGCACCCTGCGACGCCACATATCCGTACAACTTGTTGCCATGCAGGAAAAACGCCTCGTCCCGGCTGCGGGCCGCGAATTTATAGACCCGCTGGAATCCGGCAAGCATTTCGATCCGCCGGTCGCGCGTGTCGAAGCGGTCGACACCGTAGTTGGTCCGCACCCAGAGGTAACCGTCGTCCGTGGCTACGATCTCCTGAATCAGGTTGCCCGAGAGCCGGAAATGCCGGGCGGAATTGCCGTCCCACAGATTCAGTCCGTCGCAACTGCCCGCCCAGATATACCCGTCCGCATCCTGCGCCAGCGACAGAATCGAACTGTTCGACAGCCCGTCGCGGTGGGTAATGCGGCGGATATTCTGCGGGAATGCACTCCGGACGACCGCGACCGCGAGGAGAAGGAATACGCATCTGAAATACATAGCAGGGCGAATTAGATAAAAACAGACCGGAATATCTATGTAAATATATACAAAAAAACCGGATTTCAAAACAAAATATCCCATTTAGCGACAACGCCGATTCCCCTTGGTACAAGGGCTTTTTCCCGGATACGCCGGATGGCTTTTCCGGCGAGCGGCAAAGAGCGATCTTGGGCGCTATGATATGAAATCATACTTCTTTTACAAGAAAATATACTCGCACAATGCCGTTTTCCGATATTTTTGTAGAAGCCCTGACGAAAGTTTCCGCTTCCCGAAAGGCTTATTTGCGACACCTATATATAAAACCCGCATGCTATGAAGAAAACGCACTTGTTTCGGCATCAGAGGTATTCGCATCCAAATCGGACGATCGCCGGAAAATCATTCCGGGCAGTCTCCGCATCGTTTTCCGTATTCCAGTTCCGCCGGTCGAAATACCGGAAGCAACGGCATCCGAACGACCCGCTCTTCGGCTGATCCGCCGTATCGCCCTCTCTCTTACGTTCGCATCCTCCCGCAGCATCCCTACCCATACCCGCTGCACGCTTATTCAAACGCACTGTTCCTTTTCCGATAGCCGACGGCCCATCGGAAAGGCAGCCGGCCCGAACCTCGTACCAAACCCATTTAAATTTTCGCCTATGATAAAAAAATTGCTCTTATCGCTATCGGCGGTTTTCTGTATGACGGCAGCTTCGGCCCAGACCCAGACGGTCAAAGGCCGTGTCGTCGATGAGAACAACGCACCGGTCATCGGTGCGACCGTTGTCGTCAAGAACCGCCCGACAATCGGCACTTCGACCGATGTCAAGGGAGAATTCGCACTTCAAGGAGTCCCGAAAGGAGGGGGGGGGGAAACTCCAAATCTCTTATGTAGGCTACAAAACCCAGGATGTTGACATTGCACCCGACATCCGGGTAAAACTCGAACCCGACGCCCAGGCCGTAGAGGCCGTCGTGGTGACGGGTATGACCAAGATGGACAAGCGGCTGTTCACGGGAGCCGCAGACCAGCTGGTTGCCGACGACGTGAAACTGGCCGGTATGGCCGACATCAGCCGCGGCCTGGAAGGCCGGTCGGCCGGCGTATCCGTCCAGAACGTATCCGGTACGTTCGGAACCGCCCCGAAAATCCGCGTGCGCGGCGCCACATCAATTTACGGCAGTTCGAAGCCGCTGTGGGTCGTGGACGGCGTCATCATGGAGGACATCGTCGACATCGACGCCGACGACCTCTCCTCGGGCGACGCCACGACGCTCATCGCATCGGCCATCGCCGGACTCAATGCCGAAGACATCGAGAGCTTCAACATTCTGAAAGACGGCTCCGCCACCTCCATCTACGGAGCGCGCGCCATGGCGGGCGTCATCGTCATCACCACCAAACGCGGCCGCGCCGGCGTGAGCACCATCAACTACACCGGCGAATTCACCTACCGCATGATTCCGTCCTACCGGGATTTCAACATTATGAACTCGCAGGACCAGATGTCGGTGTACATGGACATGCAGAAAAAAGGCTGGCTCAACCTCGCCGAAACCATCACCGATTCGGAAAGCGGCGTATTCGGAAAGATGTACCAGATGATTGCGGCCGGACAATTGCAAAACGACGACGCGAGCATCGGGAATTACCTGCGCGCGGCGGAGTTCCGCAACACGAACTGGTTCAGCGAGCTGTTCAACAACAACGTCATGCACACCCACTCGGTGAGCCTCACGTCCGGAACCGACAAATCGTCCTACTATGCGTCGCTGAGCGCCATGAGCGACCCGGGCTGGACGAAGACCAGCAAGGTGGAACGCTACACGGCCAACATCAACGCCACCTACAACATCTTCAAAAACCTGTCGCTGAACCTGATTTCCAACGGCTCCTACCGGAAGCAGAAGGCGCCGGGAACCCTGTCGTCGGCAACCAACTACGTGACGGGCGAAGTGAAGCGCGAATTCGACATCAACCCCTATTCCTATGCGCTCAATACGTCGCGCACGCTCGACCCCGACGAATTCTACACGCGAAACTACGCGAGCTTCAACATTCTGCACGAACTGGACAACAACTACATCGACCTTTCGGTCGTCGAGACCAAATTCCAGGCCGAACTGAAGTGGTCGCCCGTCGAGGGCCTCGACCTGAGCGCCCTGGGCGCGGTAAAATACCAGGCCTCGATCCAGGAGCATAACATCACCGAGTCCTCAAACCAGTCCGTCGCTTACCGGACCGTCGAACCGACCACCGTCCGGGACAACAACCCGTTCCTTTACACCGATCCGGACAACCCCTACGCCGTTCCGGTGACCGTGCTGCCCAAGGGCGGTATCTACGAACGCACGGACAACAAAATGCTTTCGTACGACTTCCGCGCGTCGGCGACCTACAACAAAACGTTCAACAACACGCATATCATCAACCTCTACGGCGGTATGTCGGTGAACAAGATCGACCGGCACAACACCTGGTTCCGCGGCTGGGGACTCCAGTACGATATGGGTATGGAGCCTTACTACGATTACCTGGCCTTCAAGCAGGGCATGGAGAGCGGCAGCAAGTACTACACGATCGGCGACTCGTTCTATCGCGAAGTGGCCTTCTTCTTCAACGGAACCTATTCTTACAAGGGACGCTACACCATCAACGGAACCTACCGCTACGAAGGGACCAACAAGATGGGCAAGAGCCGCAAAGCCCGCTGGCTGCCGACGTGGAATATCTCCGGGGCATGGAACGTCCACGAGGAGAAGTTCTTCAGCCACGTACAGCCCGCCCTGTCGCACCTGTCGCTCAAAGCCTCTTACTCGCTGACCGCCGACCGCGGCCCGTCTTACGTCACCAACTCGCTGGCCGTCATCAAAGCCTCGACCCCGTGGCGCCCGACCAGCGGCGATACCGAAACCGGCCTCAAGGTTTCGAGCCTCGAAAATGCACAGCTCACCTACGAGAAGAAGCACGAGCTGAACCTCGGACTCGACGTCGGGTTCGTCAACAACCGGATCAACCTGGCCTTCGACTGGTACAAACGCAACAACTTCGACCTGATCGGCACGGTCACGACCCAGGGTATCGGCGGCGAGATCTCCAAATACGGCAACGTCGCGGAGATGAAATCGAACGGCGTCGAAATCAGCCTTTCGACCAAGAACGTCCAGACCAAGAACTTCAGCTGGACCACCAACTTCATCTACTCGCACATCCACAACGAAGTGACCAAACTCGAAACCTCCACGCGCGCAATGACGCTGGTTTCGGGAACCGGATTCACGATGGAGGGGTATCCCGCCCGCTCGCTCTTCTCGTTCCAGTTCGCAGGATTGAACGAAGTCGGACTGCCGGTCGTGGTCAACACGGAAGGCAAACTCAGCTCCAGCTCCTTCAATTTCCAGGACAGCAACGAGAACAACCTGAAAACGAATCTGGTCTACTCCGGACCGGTCGACCCGACCGACCTGGGCAGTTTCGGCAATACGTTCCAGTACAAGGGATGGCGTCTGAACGTCTTTATGACCTACTCGTTCGGCAACGTCGTGCGGCTCAACCCGGTCTTCAGCAGCATTTACTCGGACCTCGACGCCATGCCGCGGGAATTCAAGAACCGCTGGATGGTCTCCGGCGACGAAGCCGTCACGAACATCCCGGCCATCGCCTCGAAGCGCCAGCGCCAGCTAAACTCCTCGATTTCGTACGGGTACAGCGCCTACAACTACTCGACGGCACGCATCGCCAAGGGCGACTTCATCCGCATGAAGGAGATTTCGCTTTCGTACGACTTCCCGAAGAGACTCATTTCGAAACTGCGGTTCTCTTCGCTTTCGCTCAAACTGCAAGCCACGAACCTCTTCCTGATCTACGCCGACAAGAAGCTCAACGGCCAGGACCCCGAGTTCTACAACACCGGCGGCGTCGCAGCCCCCGTGCCGCGGCAGTTCACGCTCACAATCCGAATCGGACTGTAAAATCTGATTTATCTTAAAAAGATTCCTATGAAAAAAAGCATCATATATTTACTGGGCATAGCGGTCGTCATTCCGGCATTCATGTCGTGCAGCGATTTTCTGGATCAGAATCCCGATCTGCGCACGACGCTGGATTCCGAAGAGAAGATCGCCAACATACTCGTCTCGGCCTACATCAGCGGGGCAGGCAGCTACCAGCTCGTTGCGGAACTCTCCTCGGACAACGTCTGCGACTACGGCATCACAAAGAATTACAACCAGTTCTATCAGGATGTCTACGAATGGGCCGAAGAGGTTACCAGCAACAACGACGCCCCGCGGAACATCTGGAGTTCCAACTACAACAACATCGCCAACGCCAACCAGGCGCTTTCGGCCATCGAGGAGCTGGGAGGACCTACCACCACGAGGCTCAAGGCCAGCAAAGGCGAAGCGCTGATTTGCCGGGCTTATTCCCATTTCGTACTGGCAAACATGTTCTGCATGCCCTACAACCCGGCAACAGCCGGGAACTGCCTGGGCATACCCTATATGGACCACGCCGAAACCGACCTCAACCCCAGGTACGAACGCGGAACGCTCCAGGAGGTCTACGAGATGATCGGCAAAGACATCGAAGCGGGCATCCCCCTGATCGACGACACGGCCTATTCGGTTCCGAAATACCACTTCAACTACAAGGCCGCCTGCTGCTTCGCCTCGCGCTACTACCTGTTCATGCAGGACTGGGACAATGCCATCAAATACGCGACGATGGCCCTGACCTCCAACCCGTCGTCGCTGCTGCGCGATTACAGTGCGATCGCCGCTCTGCCGAACGGCACCAGCAGGCATCAGGAATATGTCAATTCGGCCAGCACGGCCAACTTCCTCCTCCAGGCCGCGACATCGAACAGCGGACTGCTTTTCGACTGGTACTCCACCGCCGGCCGCTATTCGCACGGCAAACTGCAAGGAATCTATGAAACCGTTCAGCCGAAAAAAGGCGGTCCGTGGGGCAGCAGCGTGACTTTCAAAGCGCCGCATGCAGTGCTTGCCTCATCGGGCAAATACGTTCTTCCCCGGACATGGCGCGTGTTCCAATACACCGACCCGGTCGCCGGAACCGGATTCAACAAAGCGATTTCCGTTCTCTTCACCTCCGAGGAGGCGTTGCTCAACCGCGCCGAAGCCTATATTATGAAGATGAACGAAGACCCGACGGCGCTCGACAAGGCCCTGGAGGATATAAACCTCTACGCCGCGAACCTCTTCTCGGCAGGGTTCAAATCCATGACGGAGGCTTCGATCATCAAATGGGCTACGGAAACCTACCCCGACTACTCCGAACTCTACGTCGGAAAGACCTCGGTCAGCAGCCCGCAGACGCTCAATCCCAAGAAAAAGCTCCATGCGGCCCCCTACAACACGCTCGAAGAGGGCGGCCCGCAGGAGAGCATGCTTCAGGCGCTCATCTTCATGCGCCGCTACCAGTTCCTCCACGAAGGCATGCGGTGGTTCGACACCCGTCGCTTCGGCATCACGGTCTACCGCTACCTGCTCGATGAAGACGCCGAAACCGTCGTGCAAATCACCGATCAGATCAGCGACGAGAACGGTACGGCCGATCCGCGCCGCGCCCTGCAACTCCCGGCCGACGTTATTGCCGCCGGCCTGACCCCCAACCCGAGAAAATAACAAACCAAAGTGCGTATGAAAAAGAATCTGATATATCTGCTCTTTTCCGTCACGCTGCTCTGCGCAGCGCTGACAGCCTGTTCGGACAACGACGATCTGGATTCCACCAGCGTGGTCAGGCCGACGACCACCGAACAGAACGACCTCGACCGCTGGCTCAAGCGCAACTACGTCGAAACCTACAACATCCAGCTCAAATACCGGTTCGAGGACATCGAGTCGAGCATGGGCTACTACCTCACACCCGCCAGCTACAAGCAGTCGGTCGCCATGGCCAAACTGGTGCGCCACATGTGCCTGGAAGCCTACGACGAGATAACCGGCAGCACGGATTTCATCAAGGCCTATTTCCCGAAAATCCTCTTCCTGGTCGGCTCGTATGCCTACAAGACCAACGGAGCGATGGTGCTGGGAACGGCCGAAGCCGGGGCGAAGATCACGCTCTACAACCTCGACAACCTGAACCCCAAGACCGTCAATGCGAAGACGGCCTATTTCAAGACGATCCACCACGAATTCGGACATATCCTCAATCAGACGAAACCTTACCCCACCGATTTCGCGGAGATTTCCGGCCCGGATTACGTACAGGACCAATGCTTCGAAATCTACAAGACCACCGAATCGGCGCTGCAAAAAGGATTCATTTCCCCGTATGCATCGAAAGCCGACGGCGAGGATTTCGTGGAACTCATCGCCCTCTACGTCAACCGGAGCGCAGAAGAGTGGGAGGAGATGCTGACGACGGCCGGCGACACGGGACGGCCGAAAATCGAAGCCAAATTCGAAATCGTCTCCAACTACATGAAAAGCACCTGGAACATCGACCTGAACGAACTGCGGGAAATCGTACTGCGCCGTGCGGAAGAAGCGCCCAACCTCGACTTCGACTCGCTGGATGACGAAGATACGGACACGCCCGAAAATTCCGGTACAAACGAATAAGCGACACCGAATATGAAAAAAACAGCAATCATACTATTTCTGGTTCTGGCCATTCCTGCCCTGCTCACCTCATGCCTGTTCGACGAGGAGGATCTTTTCGACAAGTCCGCCTCCGAACGCATCGAAGCCGCCAAGCAGGAGGCCAAGACCGTGCTCGAAAGCGCTGAAAACGGATGGCACGTGCGCTATTTCCCCTCCCCGACCCAGGAGTTCGGCGGATACAACCTGTTTTTCAAATTCTCCGAAGGCAGCGTCACCGTTGCCTCCGAGATCGAAAGCAACCCATCCACCACCGAGACGAGTCTCTATTCGTTCGGCGAGGATCTGGGCGTCACGCTCAATTTCGATACGAAAAACTCGCTCATCAATTACTTCGTACACCCGAAAAATCCCGACAACATCGGATCGACCTACAAGGGCATGGAGGGCGACTACAAATTCACGGTGATGGAGACATCCGCGGCAATGGTCGTCCTGCGCGGCATCATCACGGGGAATTACTACATCCTGACCCCCGTTTCCGCGGACACCGACTGGTCGGAAGACCTGGAGACCTACCGGAATAATGCGGAAGACATGTCATTCAACACCTATTCCTTCGTCGTGAAAGACAAGACGTATTCGGCAACGCTCACGAACCGTCGCTTTGCGGTCAAGATCGACAGTGAAACCACCGTGTACGCACCGTTCATCTACACCAAGGCCGGCATCAGTTTCTACATGCCGGTCGAGATCGACGGAGTGACCGCACAGAACTTCACCTTTGTCGACGACTACTATTTCGCCGAAGTCAACGGCGCCGATTTCAAGATTATGACGCCCGAGCCGGTCCGGTCGGACATCACGTTCGAAGTGACCGCTCCCGATGCCACGAAGACCTACAACAGCGTTACGGTGAATACAGTTCCATCAACGGATACGGAGTACTACTACATGGGGCTGATGCTGAAGTCCGAATTCGAGGCCCAGCGCGAGAAAAAGCTCCTGCAAAGCCTGGTCGGCACGCTCAACGGCAACATCGGCGCAGGCGACGATCCCGAAGCGATCGCAGCCAGCCTGCTCCACAAAGGTGCGGACACCTATACGCTCAACTATCCGAGTTTCTACGACGAGTACGTAGCCGTCGTATTCGGATGCGCCGTCTCCAACGGATTCATCGTCTCCACCACGCCCATCACGTCGCTTCCGGTTTCGATCGACGCCTCGCTCTTGCCGGACAATACCGATCCTCTCTACAAGAGATGGCTGGGCAAATGGAGAGTTACGAGCACCACCTCGCAGGTAAACGAAGCTCCCGTAACGTTCGAGGTTATCGTAAAACCGGGCACCGTCAACTCGTCCTACATGATCCGGGGCTGGGGCATCACGATCTACGGAAACAGGTACGACCTGCGGGCATATTACCAGGCATCCTATAATGGCGCCTCCACTCCGGCCATCCCGATTCCGAAGTCGACCGGTATTCTCTACACGAAAACCGACAATGCGATTTACGGCTACGACGGAGTCTACCCGATCCGGACTCGCTACTCCCGTATAACCCACTCGACCGGAGCCTACTCGTCATTTACGACGACCCAGACCTCGCCCAAACTCGTCGGCATTTACGACGAGGCGCAGGCAGGCCAGGCAACGATGTACGGTTCCGGCTACAATACCGGCACCGATTACGTCGGCATAGAGTTCTTCAGATGGACGGAAAACCAGGCATCCTACTACACCTCGCCGGCTGTCCGTCCGGGCTATACTGCCAAAGACTTCCCGGTGGGCCCCTTCACGTGGGTTCAGCTGATAGACGCCGACGGGAACGACCTCACCACCGGCACCCCGGCCGAATAAGCGAAACCGGTTCGATCCTCAAATAAGTCCGGGCCGCCCATTGAGGGCGGCCCGGACTTTTATCGGATACAGAAAACCCGGTCCGTGTCAGTCGAAGAAATTCTCGTCCTCGGGGTTGTTCCGCCCCTCGGAGTCGACTTCGTCCTCGCAGTCGTAACGGGGCATCATCGCCGGACGCACGAACTGGTCCGTACGGCTGATACCGAAACGACCGTCGTCGTAGATCTTTTTCATATATTCGCCCACGATCGGCAGCGCCATCACGCTGCCCTCGCCGCCGCGGATGAAGTGCACCGACTGGTCCTCGCCGCCGACCCAGGCGCCGGTCACCAGCTTCGGGGTCACGCACATGAACCACGCGTCGCGGTTCTTGTTCGAAGTTCCGGTCTTGCCGCCGATCTCCATGTCGGTCAGCCCGAACTGCCACCGCAGACGGCCCGCCGTCCCCGAGTTGACCACGTCCTGAAGCATCGTGAGCATCGTGTAGGCCGTGCGTTCGCTGACGGCGTCCTGCGACTGGGGAATGAAACTGGCGATCAGGTTGCCCTGACGGTCCTCGATGCGCGTCACGAAGATCGGATCGGTGTGCACGCCCTGATTGGCAAAGGTCGAGAAGGCGCTCACCAACTCGTAAACGTTCGATTCCGAAGAGCCGAGAGCCAGCGCCGGAACGGGGTCTATGTAGCTGCGGATGCCCATGTTATGAATGAAATCGGCCACGGCAGCCGGCTGCTTGGCCTGCTTCATAATCCACGCCGAGTAGTTGTTGCGGCTGCGCGCAAGTCCCCACTTGAGGGGGTGCAGCACCCCGTCGTACTCGACATTGCCGGCCTCCTTGGGCGACCAGGCCGTACCGTTGGCCGTCTCGATGGTCGTCGGCAGGTTGGGAACCATCGTGCAGGGCGTCAGGCCCAGATGGTCGATGGCGAAGGTGTAGACGAAGGGCTTGATCGTCGAGCCGATCTGGCGTTTGCCCTGCTTGGCCATGTCGTACTTGAAGTAACGGAAGTTAGGCCCTCCGACATAGGCTTTTACAAAGCCCGTGGCAGGATCGAGCGACACCATCGCGGCACGCATGATACGCTTGTGGTGGAGGATCGAGTCGCGCGGCGTCATCAGCGTGTCGCGCTCGCCCTTATAGGTGAACACCCGCATGTTGCAGGGTTTGTCGAAAGCGGCGTTGATCTCCTTCTCGCCCGCCCCGGCGTGCTTCATCTCGCGGTAACGGTCCGAATAACGGACGGCATGGCGCATGATCCGGTCGCGCTCCTCCTTGTCGGCATCGACGAAAAGCGTCTTCGTCGCCCGGAACTGCGCGTCCATCTTGGGCTGAATCTCCTTCTCCATCTGCCGCTGCACGGCCTGCTCGGCATAGGTCTGCATCACGGAGTTGATCGTGGTATAGATTTTCAACCCGTCGCGGTAGATATTGTAGGGCGTGCCGTCGGCCTTGCGGTTCTTGTGACACCAGCCATAGAGCGGATTCTCGTTGTACTCCTCCACCGCCTGGTCATAGTCCCACTCGTTGTAGAACTGGCTGCGCTTGGGAGGCCGGGCGTTCATCACCAGCCGCAGCATCTCGCGGAAATAGGTCGCCGCACCCTCGTTGTGCGACACGGGCTTGTAGTTGGTCACGATCGGCAGCGCCGCCAGCGAATCGCGCTGCCTGCGGGTCAGCGCCCCGGCCTCCTCCATGCGTGAAAGCACGAGGTTGCGGCGCACGAGGGCGTTCTTGGGATTCAGGATGGGCGAATAGCGCGTCGGGGCGTTCACCACCCCCACCAGCACGGCCGCCTCCTGCACGTTGAGTTCGTCCGGCTCCTTGTTGAAGAAGGTGTGGGCCGCCGACTTGATGCCGAAGGCGTTCGAGCCGAACTCCACCGTATTGAGGTACATGGCGGCGATCTCCTCCTTGGTGTAGTTGTATTCGAGTTTGAGGGCCGTGATCCACTCCTTGAACTTCGAGGTCACGAGTTTGGCCTTGCGGACGACGGCGCCGCGGTTGCGGACCGTATCGCGCGGAAAGAGGTTCTTGGCCAGCTGCTGCGTGATGGTCGAGCCGCCGCCCTGCGAGGTGTTTTGCAACAGCAGGGTCTTCACGGCCACACGCGCCAGCGAAGGAATGTCGATGCCCGAGTGGGTGCGGAAACGGACGTCCTCGGTCGCAATGAGCGCCGCGACGATGGGCGGAACCTCATGCCCGGCCAGCCGGATGTGAAGCGTCGAATCCGACGGATAGAGGTCGGCGTACTGCACATAGGAGCGGTTCTGCACGAAGAAGGTTCCGATCACCTTGCCGTCCTCGGAGTAGATCTCCGTGGCGAGGTTGCTGCGGGGATTCTCCAGCTCCTCGAACGAGGGCATGCGGCCGAACACGCCGAAGACCGTGAGCACCAGCATCAACGCCACGAGCGCAAAGGGTGCGAAAGCCGCGTACCAGATCCATTTTATCGTTTTCGGGCTGACACCCGTCTTTTTTTTCTGTCCCATACGACGATATTTGCGACAAAGATACGAAATATATTACAAATCCCTCAAAACGGCAGTCCCACCGACGCTGCGACGTACACCCCGCCGCTCGACGGATGGTAGCACGACAGCTTGAAGGTCGAAGTGGCCGACGCCGGCTGCCGGAAGGCGTTGAAGTCGAAAACGATGTCTCCGCCCACCGACCAGATCCGCCGCCACGTCATTCCTCCGCGGCCCACGTCGCGGAACTGCGCGTAGTCGCCTCCGGCGTTGAGCCGGATGCGCTTGATGTAGATCACCGAGCCGATGCCGCCCTCGGGATACCACACCGGCAGCTGGTAGTTGGCCTGAAAAGCCGCGTAGTTGTTCGACACGATGTCCGCGGAGGTGAACCCGCGCGGAACCAGCCGCGTGGATTTGTAGCTCAACGGAGCATATCCCGACGGAAACTTGTAGCCGCCGATCGAGGTCTGGTAGGTCGCGGCCACCAGCACCGAGTTGTGGGGCGCGAATCCCGGCAGATAAGCCTGCCCGTAGAACGAAATCAGGTCGCTGAAATGGGCGTTCTCGGGGTTGAACGTGTAGTTCGCGCTGAGGGTGTAGCCCCAGCGGGGCGCGATGTCGCGGTGCGCCATGCGCACCTGGTCGGAGAATCCGGCTCCGAACGAAACCTTGTGCAGCCCCTCGCGGAAACCGACCCGCTGAATGTTGGAGATGCTG
Source organism: Alistipes sp. 56_sp_Nov_56_25 (assembly GCF_001915285.1). Lineage (NCBI taxonomy): Bacteria > Pseudomonadati > Bacteroidota > Bacteroidia > Bacteroidales > Rikenellaceae > Alistipes > Alistipes sp. 56_sp_Nov_56_25. Next base: position 113,292 of record NZ_MNQF01000066.1, on the reverse strand, counting down.
CCGTTCTCCCATTCGATCTTGCCCAGATCGGCAACCATGCCGTTGGAGTAGTTCCAGCCCGCCGAGAGGGAGAGCTGGCGCGTGTGATAACCCCGCTGGAAATAGAGCGGCAGCGTGGCCGACAGCCCCACGGAGTAATATTTGTCGGGAGCAGGACGGCTTTGGTAGACCGGATTGCCCTGCCCGTCGCGGCCGGCCAGCGAGTAGAAGAGCTGGTTGCCGCCGTAGGAGGCGTCCAGGTCGAAACGCACGCCCAGTCCGAAATAGCGCACGCCCAGATTAACGAGCGAGCCTTCGTGCCGGTTCCAGCCGTAGGAGGCGTAGGCCTCGGCGCTCGAAAGCAGGTTCTGCGAGATCAGCGTAAGGCCCACATTGAGGTCGATCACGTGTTCGTCGACCGCCGCAAAGGGGTTGAACGCCACAGGCATCCAGCTGTGGGCGTTCACCAGATTGGGCACCTTGCGATACCGCTTCGCGCGGAACTCGCCGGACTGTCCGACCGAATCGGCGCGCGTATAGCGCACCGTGTCGAGGTTCACCACGTCCCAGCGTTTGCGGGGCGGGTTCACCAGGTTGACGGGCAGCCGCGAAGGCGTGACGGGAATCAGCAGGCTGTCATCGGCGGCGACCCGCTGCTCCGCGACGCGGTAGCCGAGGCGGTCGTAGGTCGTCAGCAGCACCCCTCCGTCCGCCGGGGCGGGCGCGAAGGAGCCGTAGGCCGAGGTGGTGATGCGGTATTCGCGGCGGGCCATCAGGTCGTAACAGTGGGCCTCGTCGCGGCCCGAGGCGATCGAGCCGTAATAGAGCTTGCCGCCCCCAGCCCGCAGGTTCGAAAGGGTGATGTAAGCCCCCTCGGTAATCGGGTGCAGGCCGTCGGAGTCGATGCGGCCGATCCACATGCCGCTGTCGTCCGTGACGAGGACGTACCACGCCACCGTACGATCGTCCCACGCCAATCCGTGAATCTCCGACCGGACGGGCGTTTCGAACCGCCGTTCGGGACCCTCGCCGTGCCGCACCACGACCGTATAACGGCCGTCGGGATTGTACTCGACCCATCCGAACTCCTCGCCCGAAGCCGTGGGATAGAGCGTATTTCGCTGCCGTTCCGCCGTGCGGGGCACACCGTCGGCGAGGTCCATGTAACACAGTTGCGAGTTGACGCGCTGTTCGAAAAGCGTGGAACGGCGGTACTCGGTCCACCAGACGCGGCCGTCGGCCATCGACGGACGGGTCGAGACCAGCCCCGTATGGCAGACCGTCCGTTCCCCGCCCGTACGGCGGTCGATCACGACGAAACGCGAAACGCGGTCGAGGTCGGTTTTCAGCGCCACGACGGCCGTGTCGCCCAGCGGCAGGGGCCACTGGTAGGTCGTGTGGTTCTTTTCGGGCAGCGCGGTGAGCGGCACGGCGCTGTCCCCGGTTTCCGGCAGCGAATCCCAGTAGCGTTCCAGTTCGTCGAAGGTTTCGCGGAAGAGCTTTATGACGTTGGTCTTGTAGAATTTGCCCAGCGCCACGCGCGTGGTGGCCAGCACGTAGGGGTTGCGCGACCCGTACCACGCGACCTTGTCCCAGATGTTCTCGCCGTAGCGTTCCCAGGCGTAGGAGCATATCTGATAGCCCAGCTCGTAGTGGTCGGGAATGTAGTCGCGGTAGGAGCCGCAGAACCAGCGGTCGATGTTGCGGCGGTCGCGGCCGACGCTGCCCATGGCGCGGTAGGCCATCGAAAACGAAGGCTGGAGACCGCGGCCGAACGACGAGTGCATCGTTTCGGACATCACGGCGTCGCCCTCCATGGCCCAGATCGGCATGCACAGCAGACCGATGGTCGACCCCTGCTGTCCGAGCACGTAACTCAAGGCGCGGATGACGCCCCGGTCGAGGTTGTTGTACTGCACGGCGTGGCGGTACTCGTGGGCCACGAGCTGCTTGTACCACGGCATCGAATAGCTGTCGACGGCGGGCGAGGTGAGGAATTCCACGCGCTTGGGAAGGTACATCACCAGTCCGTTCGACTGGAAATTCTCGGGATGCATGACGAAGGGAATGCGCATCGGGCCGTGGCGGAACCCGTAACCGATGTCGGGCCGGACCGAGCGGATGTAGAACAGCGTACGCCGGGCAATGCCGGCGACCGTATCGGGATAGATCATCCGCACGTCGGGCGTACGGATCGCCGACCACTTCTGCGGAGGGTCCGAACCCCAGGTGTAATACTGGGCCGCGGCGCGTTCGGCGCCGCACAGCGCGCACAGCAACGCCAAGAGGAGAAGCTGCCGGCGCACGTTACGAACCGGCTTTTTTGCAGCGGTAGCCGCTGCGGATGAGCAGTTCGGCCACACGGTCGCGGTGGTCGCCCTGGATGATGATTTCGCCCGCCTTCGCCGAACCGCCGACGCCGCACCTGGATTTCAGCATGCGCGCCAGCTCCTGAAGGTCGGCATCTCGGCCCACGAAACCTTTGACGAGGGTCACGACCTTGCCCGCCCGCTGTTTGCGGTCGAGCCACACGCGCAGGTCCTGCTGCCCCGCAGGCAGCGTCTCGGCTTCGGGTTCGTCGTCCGTTTCGTAGTTGAAACCCGGGTCGGTCGAATAGACCATCCCGAGCCGTGATTTCCAGTCGTTGTCGGCCATAGTTGTTCGAATGGTTGAAATTAAACGCCGAAAGCGGCGTCATTTATTGCGCAAAATTAGCAAAATATTTATCTTTGTTAATGCATGGCAAAGAAGTTCCGCGAAAAACTGCGCAAGTTCAACCCCTTCACGCGTCCGATGACGCTCGACGAACTGCCCAAACCGCTGCCGGCCAACCCCGACCAGCGGCTGGTGAAGGTCTATGTCGAAGGCTACGAAGACGTGGCCTTCTGGCGCGGCATCTTCGACCATTTCCAGAATCCCTACCTGCGTTTCGAAATCTCGGTCCCCGACCGCGGCGACCTGCCCAAGGGCAAGAAGGTCCTCATGGGCATGATCCCCCGTTCGTCGGAGGAACTGCTCCTCTGCGTCGACTCCGACTTCGACTACCTCTTCGCCGGGCGAACGCCCCAGTCGAAGGAGGTCGCCGAGGCCAAATTCATGTTCCACACCTACGCCTACGCCACCGAGAACTACCTCTGCTACGCCCCCTCGCTGCACAACGTCTGCGTCAAGGCCACCAAGAACGACACGCGCATCTTCGACTTCGTGAAGTTCATGCACGAATATTCGTGCACGATCTACCCGCTGTTCCTCTGGTACGCCTACTCGGCGCAGCTGGCCACGGAAAACGTCTTTCCGCTGATCGACTTCAAGCAGTCGGTGCGCATCGGCTACCTCGACATCGAGGACAACGGCTCGAAGACGATCGAGTGGCTGCGGCGCAACGTCTCGAAGCGCGAGAACCTGCTCCGCCAGCGCAACCCGCGGATGATCGAACCCATGAAGGAGTTCGAGGTGCAGCTCCGCGGGCGCGGCCTGACGCCCGAAAACGCCTACCTGTTCATGCACGGCCACACGCTGATGGACAACGTGGTGCTGATCATGCTCAACACCGTGTGCGAGAAGCTGCGGGCCATGTCGATCGCCAAGATCACCGCCTCGAAGAAGCAGGGCGTGGCGCTCAAGAACGAGATGTCGAACTACACCAACTCGCTGCGCTCGATCCGCGACGTGCTGCTCGACAACGAAAACTACACCAAAAGCCCGCTTTACAAACGGTTGGAACGCGACATCGAGCGGTATATCGCCCGCACGATCTGGAACATGAAGCGCAACGGCGAAATCCGCGACACGTCGATGATCGGCATTATCCACAAACTCCGCACCGGACAGCAATAACGGAAAAAAGAGGGGCGGGAACGCGGACACGCTCGAAACGCATCCGGCGACTCCCGCCCATGAATCCGGCCCTTGGGACCGGTTATTCCCGTTTGCGGACCACGCGCACGGTGGACTGCGTGGCCTGCCGCACGAAGACCTGCGGACCGCGGGCGTAACGCCGCCACAGCTCGTCGGTATAGCCGCGCACCGTGAGCAGCTCCATGTTCTCGGCTTTCATCACGTCGAAACCCGCCTCGCGCAGCGCCTCGATGGCCTCGTCGATATGCCACGAGTTGTCGACGCACAGGCTCAGGTTCACGGCCGAATTGTGGATCAGGTTGGCCTTGATGCGGAAACGCTCCAGCAGCGAGAAGATCGTGGCGAACTTCTCTTCCAACACGAAGGAGAAATCCCGCGACCGGATGGTCAGCAGCACCTGGTCCTTCTTGAGGATCAGGATCGGAACGTCGACCGGGGCCGACATGCCTCGGATCACCGTGCCGGGTTTGCGCTTGTCGCCGAAGGGCCGCACGTAAAGCGGAATATTCTTGTTCTGGAGCGGCTTGATCGTCTTCGGATGGATGATCTGCGCGCCGCTGTAAGCCAGTTCGATGGTGTCGAGGTAGTTCAGCTCGGCGATCTGCACGGCATCGGGAAACGCTTTCGGGTCGGCGTTCATCACGCCGTCCACATCCTTCCACACCGACATCGACTCGGCGTCGAGAATGTTGGCCACCACGGCCGCCGAGTAATCCGAGCCTTCGCGCCCCAGGGTCGTGGTCGTGCCGTCGGGCGCGCCGCCGATGAAGCCCTGTCCGATGAAGATGTTCTCGACGCATTTGCCCAGCGCGTTTTTCAGCAGCGAAGCCGAAGCCTCGATGTTCACCCCGGCGTCCTTGTGGCGCTGCTCGGTGAGAAAACAGCGGCGCATGTCGATCCAGCGGTTCGACACCCCGGCGTAGTTCAGGTACTCGGAGATAATCGTCGTCGAGACCAGCTCGCCGTAGGCCACGATCGTGTCGTACCACAGTTCGGCGTCGCCGGGTTTGTAGACGGTCTCCGTCGCGACCTTTTCCAGTTCGCCGAACAGCGCGTCGACCGCCGGCAGCCGCTTCGGCTCGTGCCACAGCTCGTCGATGATCTCCGCATGGTACTTCCGCAGCGACTCGACATGCTCCAGCGAGAGCTGTTTATCGCCTTTCTGAAGCCCCTCGAACACCTTTTCCAGGGCATTGGTCGTTTTGCCCATCGCCGAAACGATGATGAACAGGTTCTGCTCGTCGTCGATGATCTTGCGCAGATTCCTCACTCCGTCGGCATTCCGCACCGACGCACCTCCGAATTTATAGACTTTCATGTTATTTCGCTTATTAACCTAACGTACCTTCCTTTACCTTTTGCACAGTTGACCGCTGTACTCTCGCGGCCGATGGCCGCGTTTACAAATCTACCCCACCCCAAGCCCCTCCCGCGGGAGGGGCTTGTCGCGACGCAACCGGGATTTCAACCGGGATTTCGACCGGGATTTCGACCGGATTTACAACCGGATATCCCGAAATGAAAAACCAATTTTTAATTCTCAATTTCCCGATACGGAACGCCGATGTTCTGGAACAGGAACGCGTACATGTCGGCCGCCTCGTCGATACGCTTCGAAGTGGGTTTGCCGGCGCCGTGGCCCGCTTTCGACTCGATGCGGATCAGAATCGGGGCGTCGCCCGCCTGGGCATGCTGCATCGCGGCGGCGAACTTGAACGAGTGGGCCGGAACGACGCGGTCGTCGTGGTCCGCGGTAGTCACCAGCGTCGCGGGGTATTTCACGCCCTCCTTTATATTGTGCAGCGGAGAGTACTTGTAAATATAGGAAAACTGCTCCTCGTTCTCCGACGAACCGTACTCCACGGCCCAGCCCCAGCCGATGGTGAACTTGTGGTAGCGGAGCATGTCCATCACGCCCACGGCCGGAAGGCACACGGCATAGAGGTCCGGACGCTGCACCTCGCAGGCGCCGACCAGCAGGCCGCCGTTCGAGCCGCCGTGGATGGCCAGCTTGTCCGTCGACGTGTATTTTCCGGCGATCAGGTACTCGGCGGCGGCGATGAAGTCGTCGAAGACGTTCTGCTTGTTTTCGAGCATGCCGGCCTTGTGCCACTCCTCGCCGTACTCCGAGCCGCCGCGCAGGTTGGCGACGCAGTAGATGCCGCCCTGCTCGACGAACATCAGCGCCGAGGGGTTGAAGCCGGGCGTGAGGTTGATCTGAAAACCGCCGTAAGCGTAAAGCAGGCAGGGATTCTTGCCGTCGCGCTTCATGTCCTTGCGGCGGGTGATGAACATCGGGACCTTCGTGCCGTCCTTCGAGGTGTAGAACACCTGCTCGGTCGTGAACAGTTCGGGATCGAAATTCACCTCCGGAGCCTTGTAGAGCGTCGATTCGCCCGAAGCGATGTCGTATTTGTAGATCGTGGCCGGAGCCGTGTAGTTGGCCAGCGTATAGTAAAGTTCCGAGTCCTCCTCCCGGCCGTCGAATCCGCCGACCGAGCCGATGGCCGGAAGCGCCACTTCGCGCACCTGCTTGCCGGCGTAGTCGTACTGGTAAATCCGGCTCTGCGCATCCTGCAGGTAGTAGGCGAACAGGCTGCCGCCCGCCGTGCCCACGCCTTCGAGCAGGTTCCTTTCACTCTCGGGAATCACCGTTTCGATCATCCCGGGACGGTTCAGATCGACCTTCATCAGCGCGTAGTTCGACGCATCCCTGTTGGTCACGTAATAAAGCCGGTCGTCCTTGCAGTCGACGGGCGAATAATCGGCATCGAAGCCCGGCAGCAGGACGCGGAATTTCGGGTCCGACACCCTTTTATAGAGGACCTCCGTTCCCGACGTGCCCTCCGAAGCTATGACGAAGAGCCATTTGCCGTCCTCCGAAGGCCATGCCGAGAAGTAACGCAGCGGATGTTCCCGGTCCTCGTAAATGAGCCTGTCGGCCGACTGGGGCGTACCCAGCGCATGGTAATAAACCTTCTGGAACTCGTTCTTGGAAGAGTAGGCGTTTTGCTTCGGGGCATCGTAGGCGCTGTAATAGAATCCCTTGGAATCGGGCGCCCACCGTGCGCCCGAGAATTTCACCCACTCGATCTTGTCGGCAGCGAGCGACTTGTCGGCGGTGTCCATCACGCGGATCTCCACCCAGTCCGAACCCGACGCGGCGGCCGAATAGGCAAACCAGCGGCCGTCCTTCGAGAAGGACATGTCGGTCAGGGCCACCGTCCCGTCGTCGGAGAGCTTATTGGGGTCGAGGAACACCTCGCCGGCCTCGCCCGGCTCCTTCGTGCGGTAGATCACCGACTGGTTCTGCAAACCGTCGTTATAAGTGTAGTACCACCAGTCGCCGTGCTTGCGCGGGGCGCTCTCCTTGGCGTAGTTCCACACTTCGGTCAGCCGCTCGCGGATGGCCCCGCGGAACGGAATTTGCGAGAGGTAGTCCTGCGTCACGGCGTTCTCGGCGGCGACCCACGCGGCCGTGGCCTCCGAGTTGTCGTCCTCGAGCCAGCGGTAGGGATCGGGAACCTCCGTGCCGAAATAGTTGTCCACCACGTCGCCGCGCACGGTCTCGGGGTAAGGCTGATGTTTTATCTGTTTCATATTGCCGCAGCTTGCCGCCGCCGCTGCACCGAGCAGAAGGGCGGCTTTGATGGATAAATGCTTCATAATTGAACCGTTTGGGTAATGATCGGGACAAAGTTATGAAAAATTCAATATTTTCAGTAATTTTGCCTATTGAAAACAACAGACTATGCACAACGAACTCAAAACGATAATCGAGCAGGCGTGGGAAAACCGCGCGCTGCTTCAGGACCCCGCCGTGCAGCAGGCCGTACGGCAGGTCGTCGAACTGGTGGACAAGGGCGAACTCCGCACGGCGGAACCCGTCGACCCGGCCAAAAGCGAATGGAAGGTCAACGAGTGGGTCAAGAAGGCCGTGATCCTCTACTTCCCGATCCAGCCCATGCGCAAGATGGAGGCCGGCGAACTGGAGTGGTACGACAAGATGGAACTCAAGCACGGCTACGGGGAGCTGGGCGTGCGGGTCGTGCCCCAGGCCGTGGCGCGCTACGGCGCCTACATCGCCCCGGGAGCCATTCTGATGCCTTCGTACGTGAACATCGGCGCCTACGTCGACACCGGCACGATGGTCGACACGTGGGCCACGGTGGGCTCCTGCGCCCAGATCGGCAAACACGTCCACCTCTCGGGCGGCGTGGGCATCGGCGGCGTGCTCGAACCCGTGCAGGCCGCGCCCGTGATCATCGAGGACAGCTGCTTCATCGGCTCGCGCTGCATCGTGGTCGAGGGTGCGCACGTCTGCCGCGAAGCGGTGCTCGGCTCGAACACCGTGATCACCGGCTCGACGCACATCATCGACGTCACGGGGCCTGAACCCGTCACCTACAAGGGCTACGTGCCGCCCCGCTCGGTGGTCGTCCCGGGCAGCTACCGCAAGCAGTTCCCGGCGGGAGAATACAGCGTCACGTGCGCGCTGATCATCGGCCGGCGCAAGGAATCCACCGACAAGAAAACCTCGCTGAACGACGCCCTGCGCGACTTCGGCGTATCGGTATAGACATGATTCACCGCATCGAAGAGACCACCTCGACCAACGACGACGCCCGCGACGCGAAATACCGCCACGGCGACATCGTCTGGGCCGAACGCCAGACCGCCGGCCGCGGCCAGCGGGGCCATAAATGGTCGAGCGCCGAGGGTCTGAACCTCACCTTCTCGCTGGTGCTCGAACCCCGGTTCCTGCCCGCCGGCGAACAGTTCCTGCTCAACGAGGCCGTGGCCCTCGCTCTCACCGACACCTTCGCGCAGTTCGGCATCGCGGCGCGCATCAAGTGGACCAACGACATCTATGCCGGGGACAAAAAGCTGGTCGGCATCCTGATCGAACACAGCTACTCCGGGCAGACGCTCGCCCGCACGATCGTCGGAATCGGCATCAACGTCAACCAGACGGAGTTCGACCCCGCGCTTCCGAACCCCGTGTCGATGGCCATGGTCGCGGGACGCACGTTCGACCGCGGCGAGGTGCTCGAAGCCTTCCGCCGCCACATCGGCATCCGCTACGCCCAGCTCGAGCTGGACGAACGGGAAACCCTCCAGCGCGACTACCGCGAACGGATGTACCGACTGGGCGAACGGCATACGTTCCGCTACCCCGACGGCACGCCGACCGAGGCCTCGATCGAGGGCGTGCGCCCCACGGGCGAATTGCTGCTGCGGCACGCCGACGGCACGCTCCGGGAATATCTGTTCAAGGAGATCGAATTCGTGATTGCCGGGAAATAGCCCGTCAGGGGTCCGGCAGCAGGTAGACGACGTGCACGAAAGGCCGCGTCCCGCCCGCTTTCAATTCAACGGAGACTTCGGTCAGCAACCGAACATACCGGCGGCGCATATCCGATCCCAGAAGAGGGTCCTCCTTTCCCCCGACGAGACTCCGGGCCACAGGCAGCCGGTAGGCGGAATCGCCTGCGGCATACGATTCCCAGGGATACCTCTGATTTTCAATCACGACTCCCTGCAACTCCGCAAAATCCGGATCGTCCGGAAAATCGTTGTCGGCCGCACCCATCCGTCCGCCCGTCATTCTGCGCGTCCGGGAAACGACGCGCGCCACGTTCCTGCCGTAAAACCGGCAGACAGGGTCCCCGAGCGCCGTATTCGCGACTCCGGCAACGGAGATGAACGTTATCAGCGTATCGCCGGCGACAAACACGACCCGGGGATCGCGGCAGGAGGAGGCTCCCTCGCCCCGGGGTATCGCCGCGTCAAGCCCATCCATTCCGAAGCATACGCCGCCGCCCAGCCGGCACGGCAGCGTGTCCGGCCGGAAGCGCTCCGGCATCTCTCCGTACGGAGTCTGCGCCGCAACAACCTTCCAGATGCACAATGCAACCAGCAGAGCAACCCGTTTTTTCATCGCAAACACACCTTTGGACAACACAAGATAACGGATATTCTCCGCCGCACCAAATCCGGGGCGCAAAATCAGACGAAAAGTACAGAAATAATAACCGAAACCTCTTGCTGTTACAGAAATAACAGTTATATTTGCATCGTAAAACAGCCTAATTCAAATCAAATTTTAAGGATATTATGAACGTACCTGCAAATCTGAAATACTCCAGCGACCACGAGTGGTGCCGCATCGAGGGTGACACGGCCGTTATCGGCATCACCGACTTTGCCCAGAGCCAGTTGGGCGACATCGTTTTCGTCGATGTTCCGACCGTGGGCGAGACGCTCGCCGCAGGCGAGGTTTTCGGCTCGATCGAGGCCGTGAAGACCGTGAGCGACGCGTTCCTTCCGGTGGGCGGCGAGATCGTGGAATTCAACGAGGCCGTGGACGCCGATCCCGCCGTCGTCAACCGCGACGCCTACGGCGAAGGCTGGCTCGTGAAGGTCAAAATGTCGAACCCGGCCGAATACGACGCCCTGCTCGGCGCCGCAGACTACGAGAAACTGATCGGATAGTCCGAAGGAGAATTAAAAATGAAAAATTAAGAATTAAAAATTAGTTTTTCATTTCGGTTTATCCGTCCGTTTTCCGGTCGAAAATCCGGCCGCAGGCGAAAATAAACAAGGAAGCCTTCGGATAAAGTCCCCGCCAAGGCGGGGATTTAGGGGTGGGTCCAATTTGCAAACGCGGCGGAACGCCGCGAATGGAACCATCCAAGAGAAGCAAAACGAACAATTAACACAAAATACTTACTGTTATGTCAAAAGTTACTGTCGTAGGTGCAGGCGCCGTAGGTGCAACCTGTGCAAACGTGATGGCTTGCCGCGAGGTGGCGAGCGAAGTGGTCCTCATCGACATCAAGGAGGGTCTCTCGGAAGGCAAGATGCTGGACATGTACCAGTGCTCGACGCTGATGGATTTCGACACGAAGGTCGTAGGCGCAACCAACGACTACAAGACGACGGCCAATTCGGACGTGGTGGTCATCACCTCGGGCATTCCCCGCAAGCCGGGCATGACCCGCGAGGAGCTGATCGGCACGAACGCCGGCATTATGAAGGGCGTGATCGAGAACGTCATCAAGTACTCGCCCCGCGCCATCATCATCGTGGTTGCCAACCCGATGGACACGCTGACCTACCTGGCCCTGAAGGCTTCGGGACTCCCGAAGAACCGTATCATCGGCATGGGCGGCGCATTGGACTCGGCCCGCTTCAAGTGCTACCTGGCCAAGGCCACGGGCGCTAACATCAACAATGTCGACGGCATGGTCATCGGCGGCCACGGCGACACGACGATGATTCCGCTCGTATCGAAAGCCACGGTCAACGGCGTTCCCGTTTCGCAGTTCGCTTCGAAGAAAAAACTCGAAGAGGCCGTCGCCAACACGATGGTCGGCGGAGCCACGCTGACCAAACTCATCGGCACTTCGGCATGGTACGCTCCCGGCGCAGGCGCAGCGATGATGGTCGAGGCTATCCTCAACGACCAGAAGAAGATGGTTCCCTGCTGCTGCTACCTCGACGGCGAGTACGGCCAGAAGGACATCTGCATCGGCGTTCCCGCGATCATCGGCCGCAAGGGCATCGAGAAGATCGTGAAGATCGACCTCACGAAGGAAGAGGCCGAGAAGTTCGCCGCTTCGGCCGAGGCCGTCCGCAAGACGAACAACATCCTGCACGAGATCAAGGCGCTCTAAACCGGGGGTGGGTGGCGGACCGGAATACGGAAAGCCTGTCCCGCAAAACCCAGGGAACTCCTTTACAAAAGCCGCTCCGACGATTCGGAGCGGCTTTTTCGTATCCGGAAAGGAGCGTCTATCAGAAGCTGACCTTCGCGCCGATGAACCAGCTGCGGGGCAACGAAGGTCCGTAAATGTAGCCCGAGTCGCGGTCCACGCCCTTGTCGAAATCCTTCTGGTAAGCGTTGAACAGATTCTGCACGCCGCCGTAAAGCTGGAGGGTGATCTCCTTGTAGACCCGCAGGTCGTAGGCCAGACGCAGGTTCACGTCGCAGAACGCAGGCGTCGTGACGGCCACATCCCGCTCCACGCCCGATCCGGCCATGTGCTGCACGAGCATCTCGCCCGTGCAGGTTCCCGTCACGTCGGCCGTGAAATTGCGCAAGGGCTTCAGCGACGCCGTGAAATAACCGTACAGATCGGGCGTGCGGAACATCCGGCGCACGGGAGGCACCGTTTTGTCCTCGCTCCAGTATTCAGGCTCGACATAGCGGCTCCGCTGCCACGTCACGCCCGCCTGCAACTCGAACCAGCGGGTGAAAACCGCCCGGCCTTCGGCGTTCAGGCCCCTCACCGTGGCGCCCGAACCGTTGTAACGCTCCTTGATTTTGCCGCCGTCGGCCGTGTCCTCGATGTCGCGCAGGGCGAACACGTCGTCGAGACGGGTGTAGAATCCCTCGACGAGCAGGTTCGTCTGCACCCGGCCGAAAGTGTGGTAGAGGTCGGCCGAGAGGCTCACGCTGTGCGAGCGTTCCTCCTTCAGATCGTCGGCAAGCCGGATGCGGACCCGCTTGCCGCCCACGATGGCGATGTGCATGTCCTCGTCGAAGGCCTGCGGGGCGCGGTAGCCCCCGGCATAGCTCACACGCAGGTTGACCGACTCCGAAGGATTGAAGCGGACATTGGCCCGGGGGCTGAAGATCGCATGGTCCACGAGGTTGTGCTTGTCGAGGCGGCCGCCGATGAGCAGCGACCATTTCCGGGTCTTCCATTCGTTCTGGAGATAGGCCCCGACGATGTGCACCGCCTGGTCGGTGCGGATGTCATAACCGATCGAACGGTCCGAAAGGTCGTCGTAGCTGTACTCCGTACCGAGCGTCAGCTCCGAGGGCATGAAGAGCAGTTTGCGGAAGGCATGGACATACTGCATGCCCGCGGCGAGGGTCAGGTCGTGCGTCGTGCCGTAGGCGTCGAGGTCCTGCTTGCTGCCGTAATAACTCTTGCGGGCCGTGTTCTGGAACGAGGCGTAGGCATTGAAGTGGTTGCTGCGGTCGGCCGACGAGATGTCGAACGAAAGGCTTCCGCCGTCGATGGCATGGTCGGTCTGCTCGGCGACGAAGGCTTCGTGGGGCGGCTGCTTCAGCAGGTCGCCGCCCCGGCGGTACTCGTCGATGTGGTGGTACTGCGCCGTGATGCGCGAATAGGCCCCCGTGCGGAAGAACGAGCGCATGCCCACGGACTGGCTGCTGATGACGGGCAGTTCGGTGAATCCGTCGCCGTCGTGGTCGTAGCCCGAACGGTGGCGGCTCTGGCCGAAGACGCTGATGCCCGCACGGCCGCTTTCGGAGACGATCGAAGCGTTGAGCATCGTGTTGTTGTCGTAGGAGTTGCTGCCTCCGAGCGAGGTCAGCGTATGCGACAGCTGAGCCGAACTGCGCGTCGGCTCACGGGTGATGATGTTGATCGTGCCGCCGATGGCCGACGAGCCGTAGAGCGCCGACCCGCCGCCGCGCAGCACCTCGACCCGCTCGATCATATTGGCCGGAATCTGCTCCAGCCCGTAGACACCCGTCAGGGAGGAGAAAACCGGATGCGAGTCGACCAGAATCTGCGAATAGTGGCCGTCGAGACCGTTGATGCGGACCTGCGTGAAGCCGCAGTTCTGGCAGTCGTCCTCGACGCGCACCCCGGGCTGGAACGAAAGGCCCTGGGCCAGGCACGAGGCGTTGGCCCGTTCGAACAGGCCGGCGTCCAGCACGCTCACCAGCGCCGGAGCTTCGCGCCGCAGCGTCTCCGAACGGCTGGCCGAGACGACCACTTCGTCCATCGAAATGCCGCTCTGCGCCACCTCGAAGTTGAGTTCCCGGGTCTCGCCCCGTTCGAGAGCGACGGTCATCCGACCGGAGGCATAGCCCAGCGCACGGACTTCGAGCGTCAGTTCGCCGACAGGGAGGTTTTTCAGGAAATAGTGGCCCGAAGCGTCGGTCGTCGTACCGAAAGCCGTGCCGACGACGGCCACCGAGGCGTAGGGAATGTGTTCATGGGTTTCACGGTCCACGACGTGGCCGAAAAGATTCGCGTCCGTGCTTTTGCGCGGCGCTTCGGCCGCGAGCACGACAAGGCTCTGGCACACGGACAGCGCCAACAAAATATATCGTTTCATACGAAAGTATTGAATAATGGTGAAAGTAAGTCCGCTCCGGCATGCGGATGATTGCGGCTTCCGGCCGCGTTTACAAATCCGGTCCACCCCTGAATCCCCTCCTCGGAAGGGACTTACGGCGTAAAAACACACGCCGCTTCCGCTTTGACGGCTCGGCAAACGATAAATCGTCGGCCCTCGCCTGTCGCCGCAGTTGTCGCGATGCAGCCGGACATGCCGATATTACGAAACGCAATTACGCCGCCGGAGGCGCCCGCAGGGAGAAACGCCGGACCTCGACCGCACATTTGCAGCGCGTGGCTTCGGGTTGCAGCACGGCCAGCACCTCGGCGTAGAATTCATGCGGAGGCTGGGTCTCGGCCAGGTAGGGGAAGAAATAGAAATCGTCGACGACACAGAATTCGACGACCTGTTCGGCAGCGCCGTTGTCGGGAACCAGATCGCCGCTGAAAGCCGCGAAATGGGCATGGTCCTCCAAATAGATATGCACCTTCTGACCCGCATGGGCTGCGAGCAGAACGGCCAGCATAAAGGCCGCGAGGCATTGTTTGAGGCGGAGGTGCATTGTCTTCACGGTGGCGAAGATACGAAAAAAAGGGACCGCGACAAGCGGCCCCTGCAAAAACACCTACAAATGAGGATGTATGTCCTGTCCGGCACTCCCCGGGGGAAGCGGACACCCCCGGAAAAAGCCGGGCGGTTCAAATGCTGATGTCGAGGATCTCGAAATGGATCGTGCCGGCCGGAACCTCCACGTCCACACGGTCGCCCTTCTTGCGGCCCAGCAGCGCCTTCGCGATAGGCGTGCCGATCGCCAGTTTGCCTTCGCGCAGATTCGCCTCGTGCTCGGCGACGATCGTGTAGGTCATCTGCTTCTGATTGTTGTGGTTCAGAAGCGTCACCTTGCTCAAAATCTGCACTTTGCTCTTGTCGATCTTCGACTCGTCGATCACGCGGGCGTTGGCCATCGTATCCTCCAGTTTGGCGATACGCATCTCCAGCAGCCCCTGTGCCTCACGGGCGGCATCGTACTCCGCATTCTCCGAAAGGTCGCCCTTGTCGCGCGCTTCGGCGATCGCCGCCGAAATCGCCGGACGCTCGACGGAACGCATGTGCTCGAGTTCGTCCTTGATTTTCTTGTAGCCCTCCGCTGTCAGATAAATAATCTCTTGTGCCATAATCCAATAACTCTCCGGAATCTCCCGCCGGAAGCCGGAAATTCCAAAAACCGAATAAAACGTAAAAAATAAGAATCCTGACCCGAAAAGGCCAGAACCCCGTTGCTATTGCATAGACAAAGATAGGAAGTAAAATCCATATTTCCAAATCTTTTTTCGCGCCCCGTGGCACGGATCGTGCCCGCCGTGCGGGGTATGTACATCGCCCTTACGCTTCATCTGCTGTGGACGCTCGGCGCGGCCGCCGTCATCACGCGCCGCCAACGGATACCGGCCTCGGCGGCCGCCTGGCTGGCGCTGGTCTTCCTGCTTCCCGTCGCCGGCACGCTGCTTTACGTGCTGGCCGGATACCGCCGCGCGGTCCCGGCGGCAGAGTCCTGCGACTGCCGGGGCGACGCCGTGGAGCAGATCGTCGCCCGCGGCTGCGGAACCCGCCCCGCACCCCGCAACAGCGTCAGTCTGCTGCACAACGGCAGCAACGCCTTCACGGCGCTGATCGCCGCCCTGCAACACGCCGTCCGCTCGATCCACATGGAGTACTACATCATCCGCGACGACCGCATCGGGCGCACCATCGCCGAAATCCTGATCCGCAAAGCCCGCGCCGGACTCGAAGTGCGCGTCATCTACGACGCCGTAGGCTCGTGGCGGCTGAGCCGCACGACATTGCGCCGCATGCACGACGCCGGGGTACGCACGGCCGCCTTCGAGCCGGTGCGCTTCCCGTGGTTCACCACGCGCGTCTCGCGCCGCAACCACCGCAAAATAGTCGTCACGGACGGCCGTGTCGCCTTTCTGGGTGGCATAAATATTGCGAAATACTACCTCGACGGAGATTACATGGGCAAGTGGCGCGACGAGCACCTCCGCATCGAGGGCGACGCCGTGAAGGACTTGCAACGGCTCTTCATCGCCGACTGGGCGCGGGTCACGGACGAATGTCTCGACCTGCGCCGTTACGTCGCCCCGCACGGCATCCGGCAACGCCTGCCGATCCAGCTGGCCTGGTCCGAAGAAGGCCCCTCGCGGCTGACCATCGCCGAGGCTTTCGCAGCGGCCGTCGTCCGGGCCAGACAGCGGGTGCGCATCTGCTCACCCTACTTCCTGCCCCCGACGCTGATCCTCGACGCGCTGCGCCTTGCGGCGCGGGGCGGCATCCGGGTCGAAGTGATGATCCCGACGTGCAGCGACTCGCCGTTCTCGGACCTCGTGTCCGACTCCTACGTCGCGGACCTGCTCGACGCCGGAGTCGAGCTCTACCGCTACGACAACGGATTCCTGCACGCCAAACTGGTGATCGTCGACGACACGCTGGCGTCGGTCGGAACCGCGAACATGGACTACCGCAGTCTGACGGACAACCTCGAAGTCACGGCCTTCATCCGCGACCGCGAGACGGTCCGGCAGCTGGCGGCGACCTTCGACGACGACCTCGCCTCGTGCCGCCGCATCACGCGCGCCGAATGGAGGCCGCCGCTGTGGCGCCGGACGCTGGGCGACGTGCTCCGGCTCGTGTCACCCCTGATGTGATCCCGTCCTAAACATCAACGTTTTATGAAACACCTGGTCTTCACCCTCCTCGCCGCGCTCGTCTTCTCCGGCGCGGCCTCCGCCCAACGCCTAATGGTCGGCGTACGCGGCGGCGTCAACTTCGCCGACTACTCGTTCGTCCCGACCCGCATCGGCGACACCCGCTTCACGCCCGGCGCCGTCCGGGCCGGTTACGACGTGGGCTTCGTCCTGCGGCTCAACCTTTCGAAACACCTCCACCTGCAATCGGAACTGAACTACGCCTTCGTCAATTACAACGTGCTGGCCGAGAACTCCGGGAGCCGCCGCATCGCGCTGCGCACCGAGCGGTTCGAAATCCCCGTCCAGCTGGGCTTCCAGTTCGGCGTGCTGCGCCTGTTCGGCGGCGCGCTGTTCCGCGTCACGGAATCCGAGCGGAGCAGCGTCCCGCAGCTGCTCAAGGTCCGCTTCAACAACGGCGACGTGGGCGTCATGGGCGGACTGGGCTTCAACGTCCGCAAATTCTTCATCGACTTCCGCATCTCGGGCTACCCGCGTTCGCGCGTCTGGCACGATTTCACCTCCGAAGGAATCGCCCGGCGCGTCAAAGTGCCCCACGACATCGTCTACGGCGGGTCCCTGGGATTTTTCTTCTGACACCGTCGCCGAAAACGTCCCGGCACGGCGCGCCCCACCGCAACAAGCTGCAAATCGGGCATTTATCCACACCCCGAAACATCGTTCCGGCACCTTCGCCCCGCCCTCAAGCCCCCGCCCCGGCAGGGGCTTTTTCACGCGCCGCCGGAAAAAACGCCCCGCACGGCATCTTCGCAGCCTCCGCGAGCAATATTTTTTTTGCAAATCGTTAATTTATGCGTAACTTTGCGCGATAAAGCGCCGTAAAAGATTCATAAATGAAGCAGACTTTTTTATACGCCCTTTGCGGAGTGGCGGCAGCGATCATCCTCGGAGGATGCTCCGGGATGAACGCCCTTCTGAAAAGCGGGCAGCCCGAACTGATTTACAGCAAGGCGCTGGAGTACTACCAGAAGGAGAAATGGCAGCGCGCCTCGACCCTTTTCGAAGGCGTGCAGCACTACTACACGGGCTCGTCGCGCGAAGACAGCATCTCGTTCTTCAACGCCCGCTGCAAGTACAAGAACCGCGATTTCGACACGGCTTCGACCCTGCTGGACGACTTCCGCCGCAAATTCGGCCGCAGCGCCTTCATCGAAGACGCCGAGGGCATGTACGCGCTCTGCTTCTACTACCTCTCGCCAGGTCCCTCGCGCGACCAGACGATGACCGGGCACGCGCTGATCGCCATCAACGAATTCATGTCGCGCTATCCGCAGAGCGACCGCGTCGAGAACTTCCGCAAGATCAACACCGAGCTGACCGAACGGCTCCACGAGAAAGCCTACCTGAACGCCTACACCTATTATAAGACGGGCAAATACAAATCGGCGATCGTGGCGTTCAAGAACGCGCTGAAACAATACCCCGAGAGCAAACGCCGCGAAGAGATCATGTACCTGATCGTCGATTCGGGCTACCGCCTGGCCAGCAACTCGATCTCCGAAAAGCAGACCGACCGCTACCTGTCGATGCTCGACTCCTACCTCTCGTTCAAGGAGGAGTTCCCCGAATCGACGCACATCAAGAGCCTCGACCGCATGGCCCAGCAGGCACGCGACTACCTCGACCGCAATAACAAAGACAACAACATATAAGATGGAAATCAAGAAGAACATTCCCAACAACACCATCACGCGCAAGCTGGTGGATCTGGACCGGGAGACGGGCAACGTCTACAAAAGCATCAATATCATCGCCCGCCGCGCCAACCAGATCTCGACCGAACTCAAGACGGAGCTTAACCGCAAGCTCGCCGATTTCTCGTCGCCCACCGACACCATGGAGGAGACCTTCGAGAACCGCGAGCAGATCGAGATTTCGCGTTACTACGAACGCCTGCCCAAACCGGTGATCATCGCCACCGAGGAGTTCCTCGACCACGAGCTGGTCTACAAGGAGGGCAAGGACGGCGTGATGAAGGAGATTTAAAATCCGCACGCAATGGCATCCCCGGGCACGTGTCCCCCGCTGGCGGGACGCCACATACTGCTGGGTATCACGGGTAGCATAGCGGCCTACAAGGCTGCCGTGCTTTGTCGTTTATTGAAGACGGCCGGCGCCGACGTGCGCGTGGTGATGACTCCGCTGGCGAAGCAGTTCATCACGCCCCTGACGATGGCCACGCTCTCGAAGAACCCGATTCTGGTGGAGTTCTTCGACCCCGAAAACGGCGCGTGGAACTCCCACGTGTCGTTGGGCGAATGGGCCGACTGCTACCTGATCGCCCCCGCCACGGCCAACACTCTGGCCAAAATGGCCTCCGGCATCGCCGACAACCTGCTGCTGACCACCTACCTCTCGGCCCGCTGCCCGGTCGCCGTGGCTCCCGCCATGGACCTGGACATGTACGCCCACGAGGCCACGCAGCAGAACCTCCGGACACTCGCCCGACGCGGCGTGCACATCGTCGAGCCGGGCGAAGGCGAACTGGCCAGCGGTCTTCAAGGCAAGGGCCGCATGGCCGAACCCGATGCGATCGCCGCATTCGTCGGCGGCCTTCTCCGTGAAAAAAAAAAGAGCCTGCAAGGTAAACGGCTGATCGTCACGGCAGGAGCCACGATCGAAGCCATCGACCCCGTGCGGTTCATCTCGAACCACTCCTCGGGCAAGATGGGCTATGCCATTGCCGGGGAGCTGGCCGACAGAGGGGCCTGCGTGACGCTTGTCACGGGCCGCACGGAGCTGCCGACGCCCGCGGGCGTCGAGCGCGTGGACGTGCTCTCGGCCACCGAGATGTACGACGCCGCGGTCCGGGCTTTCGAAGGGTCCGACGGGGCCGTGATGTGCGCCGCCGTGGCCGACTACACCCCCGACCGGGTTTCGGACACCAAAATCAAGAAATGCGACGGCGACATGTGCATCACCCTGCGCCGCACGCGCGACATCGCCGCCGAGCTTGGAGCGCACAAGGGCGGCCGCCTGCTGGTGGGATTCGCCCTGGAAACCCACGACGAACAGGCGCACGCCGAAGCCAAACTCGAAAAGAAGAATTTCGACTTCATCGTCCTCAACTCGCTGCGCGACGCCGGAGCCGGCTTCCGCGGCGACACGAACAAGGTGACCTTCATCGACCGCACGGGCCGCGAAGAGCTTCCCCTGCTGTCGAAGCGCGAAGTCGCCGAACGCATCGCCGAACGTATCGAAGAGTTTTTCGCCGAATAGCGCGCAATCGCACCCGGTTTTCGTTTTTTCATTTTTAATTCTTAATTTTGAATTCTTAATTCCGAATTGGTATGCTACGCCGTCTGTCGGTCGAAAACTACGCGCTCATCGACAAGCTCGAAATGGAGCTGGACCCCCACCTGAACATCATCACGGGTGAGACCGGGGCCGGAAAATCCATTCTGCTCGGCGCGCTGGGCCTGCTGCTCGGAGCCAAGAACGACGGGCAGGCGATGAAGGACGCAACGCGCAACTGCACGGTGGAGGGGACCTTCGACCTCGCGGGAAGCAGTCTGGAAGCGTTTTTCGCCGAGAACGACCTCGACTATGCCCCCGAAACGACCCTGACGCGCATGATCACCCCTGCGGGCAAGAGCCGCGCCTTCGTCAACGACGTACCCGTGCAGCTGGCGCAACTGCGCGAACTGGGCGCACGCCTGCTGGACATCCACTCGCAGCACCAGAACCTGATCCTCTCGTCGGAGGAGTTCAGGACTTCGGCGCTCGACACCGTGGCTGCGAACGGGGAACTGCTGACGCAGTACGCCGCGCAGTATGCCCGGCTTACGGAGCTGCGCCGCCGTCTCGCGGCCCTGCGCGAAGAGGCCGCCAACGGCCGCCGCGACGAAGAGTGGCTCCGGTTCCAGACCGAGGAACTCACCTCGGCCAACCTGCGCCCCGGCGAGCAGGCAGAGCTGGAGGAGGAGCTGGCGGTGCTCGAAAACGCCGACCGCATCGGCGAGGCGCTGACCTCCCTGCGCAACGCCCTCGACGCCGACGAGACCGGGGTGCTGGCGCAGCTCAAGAATTCGGAGAACGAACTCAACCATATCCGCAGCCACTACCCCGCCGCCGGGGAATATGCCGGACGGCTGCGCTCGGTGCTGGAGGAACTGAAGGACATCAACGGTTCGGCCGCCGCCGCATGCGAACGGCTCGATGCCGACCCCGAGCGGCTGGCGAAGTGCTCGGCGCGGCTCGACACGCTGATCGCCCTGCAACAGAAACACCGCGCGGCGGACGAAGCGGAGCTGATCGCCCTGCGCGACCGCTGCGCTGCACAACTCGCAGCCATCGTCCACAGCGACGAGGAGATCGCCCAGGCGGAAGCAGCCCTCTCGGAAGCAGCCGAAAAGACCGCGACGCTGGCCGACCGTCTGCACAAGACGCGCGAGAAGGCCGCTGCGGGATTCGAGAAACACATCCTCTCGACCCTCGCCCGGCTGGGCATGCCCGAGACGGTTTTCCGCATCGCCCTGACACCCCTCGCAGAGCCGGGACGCACGGGCCGCGACAGCGTGCAATTCCTCTTCACGGCCAATCCGCGAATGACGCCGCAGCCCGTCGAGCGCATCGCCTCAGGCGGCGAGCTTTCGCGCGTGATGCTGGCCCTGAAAGCCCTGCTGGCCGAACGGATGCAGCTGCCGACGATCATCTTCGACGAGATCGACACGGGCGTTTCGGGCCGCATCGCCGACGCCATGGGCGAAATCATCGCCTCGCTCTCGGCCTCGATGCAGGTGGTGGACATCACCCACCTGCCGCAGGTCGCTTCGAAGGGCACGGCGCACTTCGTGGTCTACAAGCGCGGCGGACGCACCGACATCACGCGCCTGGGCGACGAGGAGCGCGTGACCGAGATCGCCAAGATGCTCTCCGGCTCGGAAATCACCGACGCCGCCGTGGCCCAGGCCCGCATCCTGCTCGGCAAATAGCCGTACAAAACCGATTTCACACGTGACGGAGCGGCCGGACCGCTCCGCCCGCCATTATAACCCCTAAAAAACACGACATGAACGACATCCTCGAAATTGCGGCCGCCAACCAGCAGCGCGCCCGCGAGGTCATCCGCGACACCGATCTGGAGGCCATCTGGCGCTCGGTGGGCGCCGAAGCGAACCTCGTAGGCTCGCTCCGCACGGGTCTGCTGATGAAGCACCGCGACATCGACTTTCACATCTACTCCTCACCGCTCCGCGTGGCCGACAGCTTCGCCGCCATGGCCCGGCTGGCCGAAAATCCCCGC
Organism: Alistipes sp. 56_sp_Nov_56_25; assembly: GCF_001915285.1. Lineage (NCBI taxonomy): Bacteria > Pseudomonadati > Bacteroidota > Bacteroidia > Bacteroidales > Rikenellaceae > Alistipes > Alistipes sp. 56_sp_Nov_56_25. The sequence goes on along the minus strand of NZ_MNQF01000066.1, from coordinate 91,338 downwards.
ATCCGTCGCATCGAGTACGGAAACCTGCTCGACGCGCAGGACCAGTGTCTCGAATGGCATGCGTGGTATGCCGACGCCGACGAACGGCTCTGGCAGATCGACATGATCCACATGCCCCGCGGCTCAGCCTGGGACGGCTATTTCGAACGCGTGGCCGACCGAATCAGCGCCGTACTGACCGACGAGACGCGCCGCGCCGTCCTGCAAATCAAGTACGACACGCCCGACGAGGTGAAGATCATGGGCATCGAATACTACCAGGCGGTCCTTCGCGACGGCGTGCGCACCTATGCCGAGTTCGAAGCATGGCGTGCGGCGAACCCCGTCGAGGGCATTCTGGAATGGATGCCGTAAGCCCGCCGGAAACACCGCTCCCCTGCACGGCCCTGCCGGCCGGCATATGGAAAGCATTGAACCGCAAATGCGGCAAGGAGAAATAACCGCCGCAGCCTCAAAGAAAACGGACCGTTCCTTTCGGGGGACGGTCCGTTTTGCGTCAATGCCGGCGCAGCCGCCACCGTTGCACGATCGTCTCGCCCCGGAAGTAGATGACCAGCGAACTGACGATGACCGCCATGCCCGCCACGGTGCTAAAATCGGGGTATTCCGCCGGGCAGCATGATCCAGCTCAGCACGGCTCCCAGGACAGGATTGATCAAACGGCACATATTGATGTCGCTGACCTTCGTGCCCTCGGTGCGCAGGGCCATGAACCAGAAACTGAAGGCGAAGACCGAGATGAAGACCAGCACGCCGAGACTCGCATAAAACCCGACGGGCTTGGCCCAGAAGGGGTGGAAACCCTCCGCCGCGATGCCCACGCCGTAAATCAGCAGGCCGCCGAAAAACATCTGCACGGCATTCAGGAAGATCGGATCGACCTTGCCCTTGTCCTCCGAAACCGAAATCGCGGAATAGCCCTGGAACAGGATGCAGGCCAGCAGCAGGACGATACCCCCGATGCCGCGCCAGTCGAGCGGCGAACCGTCGCTGCCCGTGCCGACGATCAGCAGCAGTCCCGCGAGGCTCACCGCAAGACTCACGACCTTGTAACGGTTCAGGCGGTCGTTGCTGGCCACGAGGTGCGCCAGCAGCACGTTGATCAGCGGCGTGAGGCCCATGACGATCGAGCTGATGGCCCCGCTGACGAAATCGACACCGAAATAGAAGGCCGTATAGCCCATGAACATATTGATCAGGATCAGGTTGCCGAAAAGCCGCCGGTGCTGCATGATCTCGCGCCACATGCCGCGATGCCAGGTGTAGGCGAAGAGAATGATTCCGACAACGGTGAAGCGCAGGCCCGCGAAATTCATCGGCGAGAAATCGTAGCTCAACCCCTGCTTGATGAACGGATTGACAATCGCCCACAATACTGAGGCCAGCACGGCGTAGAGTATTCCTTTTTTCATAACGTGCATCTTTCCGCCGCAAAGGTACGAAAAACGGCCGGCAAAACGAAACCGGTCCGGGCAAATGGACGGGCCGGTCCGGGAGCAGGCCGTGCATTCGCCGGAACGGCGCAGATGCCGGATACCGCGTCCCGGTCCGGGCGGATTCTGATTTTAAGCCGGATCCGTCCGGGCATCGTGAAGAACGGGACGAACGGATAGTACTTGAGGTATTATCCATTCATTTTTAGATAGAGTTGTAACTTAAAAAGTTATGACTCTATTTGCATATAGCAGGTAATGGTTAGGAAACAGTCGTATGCATTTGTTCGCATCTGCGTTCCATCTTGTCAAACAACTCCTGTTATTGAATACAAATTTAATAAAATGTCCCGATTTTTCAAATTGGATAATTTATTTAGAATGACTTCACCATGATAAATAGACAGTCCTCCAATGGTTATATTCCATCAAATGATCGTGAACAACAAAACTATCTCGGAGGATATGGGTTATCGTTCCGGAATATTGAGGAACATAAACACATTGACAAACGCTTGTACACTAATATAGAGCGTATGACTTTAAATATTTGGTTCTCCCGTCTCTAAATAGATTGAACCTGATAGATAAGCCGATTATATGCGATGTTGAACCGTTCACATAAATATCGATCGCTTCTGAATCGTACGATAAGCCCCGGGGATCTTTGATTTTGAAAACTAGCAAATCTCCGGGGCGATCTATGACGAATCGGTTATCGACCGGTGTGTTTATCGGGCATTGCCCCCTCCGGAACGTCAATTACGATGTCGTTTCTGTTTGCGAAATGAAGACGATCTTTCGGAACAGGAGCGACCCAACGGCATATTCGTCCGCGCCAGGGCATACGGGAAAAATCCGAAGGCCGAAAATAAAAGGGCTGTCTGTTATTCCCTCCACCCGGACCTTTTCCCGAATCAACCCAAAGTCAGCCACGTCCGACTCCGTTTCAAGGCTGCGCACAGTCTGCCGCCCAGAAAGAAAAGGCGATAACGCACAATAGTCGATGGAACGATTAATCGAAATATTCTTTCCAGATTTCCGGCACATCGAACGGATAATAGTTGTCGATCTCCGCGGCGAGAGTAACCAATTGTTTCCGTTCAGGACTTCGAATCACTCCATCCCGACATACGGCGGCCCGGACCACCGTCGAATCGGTCACGGTAAAAGGAGCTTCGTAAAGCGAAGCGTCGGGCGTCGGCGGGGTTCCGTCTAACGTGTAGCGAATCTCTGCGGGATATTTCTCACAGTCGAGAGTCACCTCAACCGCTTTATTTCCGGAACGAATGCGAGTCGTGATCTCAACTTCGTCGCTCAGCGTAAAAGTATTTAGCCCCCGTTGCTGCAACAGTGGGATATGGGAGTTCATCCGGACTTTGAAATCGCTCCATTCGCGCTTCTCCTGCGGTGTCCATGCCAATTCTGCCACAGCCAGCAGACGCGGAAAGATCATGTATTCCTGTTGCTCTTCATCTTCGATATATTCAGCCCACGTACATCCCTGCACACCGACGATGCGGTCGGCGCGATCCGCCCGGATCGGCTCCACGGCCGCAGGGTCCACGAATTCGGCCCGGATGATCGACTCGTTGCGGGCCGCCGATTCCGGATCAGCCGGCACCGGCTCGAAAGCGTACATCTTTTTAATGGGAGAATATCCGTACATGGCACGCGGCTGAGTGGAAGGATCGGCCTGATACCAGTCGAAATAGAGCACTTCACCGGGTGTCATTACGGCATAATTGCCCCGATTAGCGGCTTCGATAGCCCCTTTCTGTCCACGATACGACATAACCAAGGTTTCGGAATGCAGTTCGTTGTGCAGTATTTCATCCCAGCCGACCATAACCCGCCCTTTCGAAGCGAGAAAATCCTGGATACGGGCGATCATATAGGGTTGGAGTCCCTGTATCCCGTCAAGTCTCTCCCGCTCGATCAGGGCCTGGCATTTCGGACAGGTCGCCCAGGCGACTTTCCGGGCCTCGTCGCCTCCGATATGGATGTATTTCGAAGGGAAAAGCTCCATAACTTCGGTAAGCACATCCTCCATAAAAGTATATACCTGTTCGTTGCCGACACAAAATTCTCCCGTCGTATAAGGTTTGCCCGTACAGCACAACTCCGGATAGCCGATGAACACGGCGTCGGAATGCGCCGGGAATTCGATCTCGGGAATGACCGTAATGTGCCGCTCGGCGGCGTAGGTCACGATCTCACGGATGTCCTCTTTGGTGAAATATCCGCCGTAAGCGCCCGGAGTTCCCTCGGGAAGATAGCGACGGTCGTTCCGGTCCCACCACGCGTACCAATCCCGCTGCGTGCGGAATGCCCCTTCGGCGGTGAGCCGCGGATATTTGTCGATCCGGATGCGCCAACCACCGTTATCGGTCAGATGGAAATGGAATACGTTGAGTTTGTAGCGGGCCATTTCGTCCAGCATCTTCAGCACCTGACTTTTCGGAAAGAAATGCCGCGATACATCCATGTGCATGCCCCGGTAGGCAAACCGGGGCCGGTCGCTGACCCTTACGCAAGGAATACCCTTGTCGGTCATCAACTGTTCCAGCGTCCGTTTCCCATAGAAAATGCCGGTCTGGGTGGCGGCCGTGAGTCTCACCGACGAGCGATCGACCGTAAGTTCGTATCCCTCCCGTCCCAGCGCATCCATCCGGGAATTGTCCACAACTACGGTCGTGAAGTCGTCCACCGTCGTGTTTCCCGGCTGAAAATACCCGGACAGCACCTCCATTTCCGCCGGGCGCGGAATGAGATTCACCCGAATCGCTTCGTGTGAACAGCACCCGGAAAGGGCCATTAAACAAAGAAAAAGAATAGAGACTCCCCAGCCCGAACGGATACGTCCCGGCAACAATCGTTCATTCATGTCCAATTGATTTTTACATAAAATACGGCCCGGCCGTCAAGCCGGGCCGAAACATTCCTATTTACAGGACCACACGGTTATCTGCACTTCGGCAACATTCACATCGGAATCCTCGACCACATTGCCGTCGGCGTCGACCCGGGAGGTGATCTCGCATTTCACATACCGGTAGGTCGCATTTCCCTTGTCGAATTCGATCCGCCCGGTCGTGACCTCGGCTCCGGCGTCTTCCGTAGGTTTCGTCCGGTCGGAAGTGAAAGTCGTGATCAGCGTCCAACTTTCGTTGCCGCCCCGATAGTCCTCCGGAGCATTGCTTCCATAGATATTCATCGTGCGGAGCTTCTGGCCGCCTTTGCCTCCGAATTTGTTCCAGTAGGTGAGCGTAATGCCCTGACATCCGGTTCCCAAATCCACATACCACGACGGAACGGTGCCTTTTTCTGCCTCCCCAACTGCGTCGGGGCCCCAATAGAGGTCCTTGTGCTCGTCGCTCCCGTCCATGATACCGTCATAAAGATACGAATCGTATTTTACGGAACCGTCCCAGTCGGTGAATACGGACGAAGCCCAGAAATTGTCATATCCGGGATCGGCTGCGCCGCTGATGGGAAGCGGCGCCGAGGACCAAACCTTATTCAGGTCGTCGTCGGTCTGGAAGTGATCCTCGATCGTTATGCTCGCATCCCACGGAGCATAGGTCAAACCCAACGTCAGTTCAGCATTCTTCAAGATCTCTTCCGCACGGCCTTCAAGCCGCGTGAGTTTGTCTGCCGGAATACTTCCGGAAAGACGTACGACGAAATCCTCATACGCGTCGCCCCGGAAAACCCGAAAATCCATCTTCACATTGGCCCTCGTCTCGTCCGAAGGCATCAGCACACTCCGGGCTGAAAAAACTGTACCCTCTTTCGTCAGCTCGATTCGCTTCGAAGCGGGCTCCCCCGTCGCAAAGTCGTATTGCCCCGTAAGGTCAACCCGGTCGTAGAGATCGCCCACGGTAAGTTCCACGGCCGTGACATCATTCGGGACATCGGTCAGGCGGACATCCAAGGCCCCGACCAGGCGTTGCAGGTCGGAAACGGGAACCGTCGCGCCGACATTCCGGGAAACGGACGTCGTACCGAGCACCATATCCGGAATAGCTTCGTTCATGTCCGTTACGGTCACGGTTGTGTTCTTTTTGGCCTCGTCCGAAGCCTCGTAGGAAACATGAGGGACTTCACGATCCATCATCAGCGCGACGAGCGAATAAGCCGCCTTTTCCACCACGAACGGTTCGAGATCGCCGAACGAGTCGGCATGCTGGTATTTATAGCAGTCGGATGACATGTCGTTGAAAAGGTAGAGCGACACCCCATACTCACCGAGCCCCTCGAAGCCATCGCTTTCGGATGCAAGAACGGGCACGATCTTCCAAAGCTGATCCCCCTCTTCCGGTCTTTCGGATTTCGCCTTGTCCTCGTCGCACGAGCAAAGCAGAACGAGCGTGAGCGCAGGCAGCAACAGGAGACGTGCAAGGCGATCCGCCCATCCGCAGGCATTCCCGACATTCTGTTTTTTCATCATCATGGCTTTCATATTATATACTTGATTCTTCAGGCCCCGCAGGCCCACACGACTGCCGTTCGGGGCGATACCGGGAACGGACTGCTAAAGTCCGCTCCCGCAAATCCCCATTCAGCGTATCGCAGGAGGGAAACTCCTTTCCGACAACTATTTGTACTCCCAAGTCGAAACCTCCAGTTCGCCGACATTCACGTCGAGCACATCCGTAATGGTCGCACCGTCGGTATTAACCTTAGATGTCATCACGCATTTTACATACTGATAGGAGACGCTTCCATCCTCCGAGAATGCGATCTTGCCCGTCGTCACTTGCGCCCCGGCGTCCGTGGTCGGAGTGGTCTTGTCGGAGGTGAAAGTCATGATCTTCACCCAATCCGCATTGCCACCGCCGTAATCGGCTCGCGTATTGCTTGCGTAAATGTCCATCGTCTTGATTTTCTGACCGCCCTTACCGCCAGCCTTGTTCCAGTAGTCGATGGTCACGCCCTGCTTGGCAGCGCCGAGGTTGATATACCAGATGGGAGCTGTACGGTCCCATTCGGCAGGACACCAATAGTTGCTTCCGTCCGTTTTGTTCCCGTCATAAAGGTTGTACTGCCAGAATGTCTCGCCCCAGCCGGAATCGCCTCCATCGGACGACGCCCAGAAATTGTCGTATCCAGGAGCGGCTGTACCGCTGATCGGAAGGGCTGTCGGACCCATCCACTGCTTGTCAGGGGTAGTCTCGTCGATGGTAAAGCTGTCGGAAAGATTCACCACCGTGCTGTCCCAGGCCGCGTAGGTAATCGCCGAGTTGAGGTTGACCTTCGAGGAGGAACTGCCGGCTTCGACCGTCGTCGCCAGTTCATACTGCCCGTTGGCCGCGATCCGGCCCGCAGGGGTGCTGGTGTAATCCGTGCCGTTGACGCTGTAAGTCAGCGAGAGGTTGGAAGCCTCCGTATCGGTAGGCATCACGATAGCGTTGCCGACGAACTTGCCTTCGGCATTCTTGGTGAGTACAAGACTTTTCGATGCGAACGCAGCTCCGCTCTTGGAAAACGCGCCGTCGAGACTCACCTGATCGTACATGTTGCCGATCGTCAGGGTGATGCTCTCGGCATCGACGTTCTCCAGTCCGCTGACCGTCACCGTGACCGATGCCACGACGCGCTTGAGCTGGAGTGCGGCCGCCGCGCCTTCGGCACCGACCGTAACGACGTCGGAATTACCGACCAACAGTTCGGGAATCTGAGCCGAAATGTCGGTTATTTTGACACGTGCATCGGCAACGGCATTCGAAGCGGCGACACCCGTAAAAGTGAGATTCGCCTCGTCGCTGGAAGCGACAGCGTAAACGGTGTAGCTACCCGGCTCGACGGAGAAGGCTCCTAAAGACGCAGCGTCGGCGGCGCTCTTTGCATCCGCAATGTTACCCTCCGACACCAGAATCGCCCGGTGTGCATAAGCAGCCTCGGCGGCATCCGCCGAGCGGGTCTCGATCTTCAGTTTCGGTCCGTTGTCGGGAGTACCTCCCGGAATCTCCTCCGAAGAGGAGCAGCCCGTCAGAATCATACCGGCCAGCATGGCGACGGCAAATGTGTACATGGAACACTTTTTCATAATTATGCGTTTAAGGTGGTTAATAAAATTTTTTTATTGATTTCAGGCGGTTATTCGAACGTCACGTTCCGGACGTATCCGTTTATCTCCAGATGAGGCCCCGATCCGTCGGTTACCGGCGCGCCGTTGACCGTGAAGTTCCCGATCGTCACTCCGTCGATCGACTGCGCGTCGCTGCGTCCTCTGTTGTCCATAAAGTCCGTCGAACGCCCAGGCGTTGGTGAAGTGCGCGCAGAAAACCTTTCCGCCGTCGATGTCCTCGACAATGATGTTTTCGAACGCAATATCCTCGAACGTGCCGTTATCGGCGATCATCACCGCCATCGCTCCGGGATAGATCCCGTCGTTCTGACGGTTTTCCAGCACGATGTTGTCGTGGAACCGGATATTCCGGAATGCAATGCCCCGCGCCTCGGGACCGACGAGCATGTTGTGCGCCTTGTCGGCCCAGAAAACACAATTGCGGATCTCGTAATCGTAGACATCAAACTTGTTCTGCGCCAGATAATAGACCGTCCAGATGGAAGCGTCGGTGAACGATCCGTCGGAGGCGGTGTGCGCGGTGACGTAATCGGTCTTTCCGTTGAAGGCCTTGATAGTCACGTTGTCGTCGTAGTTGCGCTGGAACGTATTCTCGACCAGTACATTGCGGCAGCAGATGAAATCCATGCCGTCGGAGTTCATGATCCAGCCGATCTCCTTGATGTTGTCGATATGCACGCCCGTGCTTCCGACGATCTTGAGCGTCCAGTTCGGCGTGTCGCGCAGCAGGATGCCCTCGACCTTGAAACCGTTGCAGTCGAAGGTTTCGATCTGCGGCTGGCGGCCGTCACCGTGATTCTCCTTCGACGAACAGAGGATGCCCCGCCCCCGGATCGTCAAGTTGCGGCATCCCTTGGCATAGATGCTGCCGTAGACCAGCGCCCCCTCGTCGAGATAGATCGTCTGATTATCCTTATAGAGAATCTCCTTGCGCCCCATATTATGAATGCCGGGACCGAAATAAGTTACGTTGGCACCCGTCGGGATCGCCGTGTCGGGCAGGTCGGGCAGGATGAAGAGGTTCTCCATCCGGTTGTCGTCGAACTCCACCGAAACCTTTTGCGCGGGATCGTCCAGTTCGAACTCGACGCTGTTCGGGGTCTGCACGTTGGGCACGATGCCGTAAGAAAGCGGACGAATCTCCACTTTCGAAAACGTCCCCGCACGGCGGGTCACACGGACCTTCAACGGAGCGGCGAACGCATCGGTGAACATTGCAAAGCCCATGTCATGCTGGACGTACCCCGCAGCCGGATTGGCGGCATAGTCCGAAACTTCGGTATTGTACACGAAAATCTCTTCCCAGCATCCGTTGCGGAAAATCTCCACCGTGAAATCGTCATTGGCCGGACGGTCGTCCATGGCGGGCAGCCCGTCGTCGGGAATCGTCGTCGGAGCGTCCCAGGGGAGATAGCTGATCACGGGCGTAAGTTTCAGGTCGGTATCGTCCTTAAATTTCGCCGCGACCGAAAGCGCGTATTTCCGATTAGCCTCGATACGCGTTTCCTGCACGGAAACATAATTCTTTCCGTTGATCGTGAAGCGGAACTCCAACGTCGCGGAGGCTGTGTCAGTCGGCAGGACGACGGCCTGGCCGACATAACGTCCCGCGCTGTTCCGAGCCAGCACGATCGCCTTTTCGGAAAATTCAGCCCCGCTGTTTCCGGGCGTTCCGTCGGAGGCGATCCGGTCGTACATCCGGGGAATCGAGACCGTGATACTTTCGCAGGAGAGCGCTTCCAGCCCCACGACAGTCACCGTAAGGTGAGCCACGGCCCGCTTCATCCCGACCGGAGCCGAAACCGATCCGGCGACGGCTTCGAAACGGCTGTTGCACCCGATCAGCAGGTCGGGAATCGGAGCGGTCATGTCCGTTATCCGGACGCCGTACTCCGACAGAGCGATCCCCTCCGCTGCCGGAAAGGTCAGATTATCCTCGTCCGCAGCAGCAACCGCCAGCATTCCATAGGTTCCCGGCTCTACCCGAAACGGTGCGAGCGCCGCGGCGGATGCCGCAGAGACGGACTGCGCAACAACGCCTTCACGGATCAGGCAGACACGGTGGGCATAGGCGGCCTCCGCAGTCACGGACTGCGGTACGGCCCGCACCATAGCCATTCCGCCCGCAACCAAGTCCGAATCGCACGCGGAGTCGGAGCAGGCGGCTGACAGCGCGGCCGTACACAGGGCAAGAGAGGTTATTAAGATTCTTCTCATGACAAAAGTCTATTCGAACGTTACGTTTCGGACATATTCATTGATCTCCAGATGGGGGCCCGATCCGTCGGTTACCGGCGTGCCGTTGACCGTGAAGTTCCCGATCGTCACTCCGTCGATCGACTGCGCGTCGTTGCGTCCTCTGATCCAGCTCTTGTCCATAAAGTCCGTCGAACGCCCAGGCGTTGGTGAAGTGCGCGCAGAAAACCTTTCCGCCGTCGATGTCCTCGACAATGATGTTTTCGAACGCAATGTCCTCGAACGTGCCGTCGTCGGCGATCATCACCGCCATTGCCCCGGGATAAATCCCGTCGTCCTGACGGTTTTCCAGCACAATGTTGTCGTGGAACCGGATATTCCGGAATGCAATGCCCCGCGCCTCGGGGCCTACGAGCATATTGTGCGCCTTGTCGGCCCAGAAAACGCAGTTGCGGATCTCGTAGTTGCAGACCTCGAAATCGCGAAGCCCGGCAACCATCCAGATCGCCCCGTCGGAATAGGAGCCGTCGGTATTCGTATGGGAAGCGATGTATTCGGGCGTGGCATTGAAAGCCTTGATGGTCACGTTATCGTCGTAGTTACGCTGGAAGGTGTTTTCGACCAGCACATCGCGGCAGCAGATGAAATCCATGCCGTCGGAGTTCATGATCCAGCCGATCTCCTTGATATTGTCGATATGCACGCCCGTGCTCCCGACGATCTTGAGCGTCCAGTTCGGCGTGTCGCGCAGCAGGATGCCCTCGATCTTCAGATTGTCGCAATTGCGGAACTCCATCTGCGGCCGCCGGCCGGCGCCGTGATCCTCCTGCGACGAACAGAAAACACCTCGTCCTCGAATTGTAAGGTTGGCGGCATTTTCAGCCTCGATCCGTCCCAGCACGACCGCCCCTTCATCGAGATAGAGAATACGGCCGCTTTCATTCGCAATACGGATCACACCCGCATTGTGCACCCCGGGACCGAAATAAGTTACATTGGCACCCATCGGGATCGCCGTGTCGGGCAGGTCGGGCAGGATGAAGAGGTTCTCCATCCGATTGCCGTCGAACTCCACCGAAACCTTTTGCGCGGGATCGCCCAGTTCGAACTCGACGCTGTTCGGGGTCTGCACGTCGGGCACGATGCCGTAAGAGAGCGGACGAATCTCCACTTTCGAAAACGTCCCCGCACGGCGGGTCACGCGGACCTTCAACGGCTGCCGAAACGAGTCCGTAAACAAGGCGAACCCCATTGTATACTGGGTATATCCCGCCTCGGGATTGCCGGCATAATCGGAAACCCGAGCATTATAAACGAAGATCTCCTCCCAGGTTCCGCCCCGAAAAACCTCGACCTTATAGGCGGCGTTTCCGGGCAAGACGTCCCGGCCCTCCCCATAGGCTGTTCCGGGCATCAGGCAAACAGCAAGTATCCAGAATACGCCCTGTGTAATCTTCAACAACATTCCTATTCAGTTTTAAATCCATACTTTTGCAGCAGAACTTTCGCCTCTGCATCTGTCAATTCCTTGCCGGTCAACACTTTCAGCAGAGGACAGTTGATCCGGTAAATGCCATATTCCATATCGACAAATCCGAATCCGCCGTCGAGGCACTCCCAAAGCGTCCATGGAATATTATTTGCCTCCATGGCAGCCACCATATCCGTGAACCACGCCAAACGCATCGCTTCCGCGACGTTTTTACTGCATCCGAATTCGCCGCAATGTACCGCAAGTCCGGCATTCCGACCGTCGGACGCCGCATTGGACATTTCACCCATAATCCGGTCGGCATTGTAGGTCGTTTTGTGAAAAGAGGCATACTGCGGGTATTTGTCAGCATCCGACTGAGTGGGAATGACCACCCCCGGATATTGCACGGCTCCCTGATAGCCGACCCACGCCAGCATCTTATAATGCGACAGCAGCATCGGGAGATAATAATGGAACGACACAACCGCATTGGGATCTTCCTCGGCCACCCGTGCATACTTGATGTAGTTGTAGTCCTGCCAGCCCATTGCCGGGACGAATACGATCCGTTCGGGGTCCTGCTCTCGGACTGCCGTCAGAACCTCATTCTGGAGCTTATTCCAACCAGTTGCGTCGGGTGTCCCGTCATGCGGTTCGTTCAGCAGTTCAAAGGCCACGCACTTCGGATTGTGAGCCTTGAATTCTGCAGCAAGTTTTCGCCAAACATTTACGAAATGGGTGCGAAATTCGGGATAGGCAGGGTCGTACAACTCCTCCTCCCGGTAACTGTCCGAGCCTTCACGGGGAGCCAGTGTGTGCATGTCGAGAATCGCATACATGCCGTTTTGCTCGCACCATGTAAAAAGTTCGTGTAATTTCCCGACGGCCTTTTCGTTAAACTGCCCCTCCCGGTCAAAGATGCACAGCTCGTCGACGGGAACCCGGAAATGGTCGAATCCCAACTCTTTCCACAACGGGAATTGAGCGGGCATGACATAGCCCAACCAGTCACGATCGGCTTCCGTCATCCAATAAGCGAGGTTCACGCCGCGCCGAAACCGGAAGTCAGAGAGATGATCTGCCACCGATATCGGAGCAATGTCGGCAACCAGTCTATAAGTGTACGTATTGCGGCCTTTGTAAACGGAAAAACTCTCCCCGGTCGAAAGGTCGTACGAAACCTTTTCGCTTGTCGGCCGATAGCCGTCGGAAAGCGTGATATCCAGCGGTACGGCACCCAACAGCTCCTCCGGATATTCCGAAGCATAGATCGTCGTGATCGGGAACGAAACCGTCCTCGTCTCATGGTCAATCACTCCCTCGATCGGTTTCCCGCGAAACAGGAAAGAGGCCGACAAGACCGGAGTTTCGTTCCGGGCTGAGATTTCGTAGGAGACCTCCCCGGCTCCCGAGCTGACCGTCACGGTTCGGGGTTGCGTCAGGTCCATCGTCGTCTCCGGTTCCTTCGGAGAAACCATCGCATACCCGGGATTCAACTGGAACGTCAACTCCACGGCATCCACATCCCGCTTTTTGTCGAAAGTCAGACGGATCGTCCGCTTGCCGTCGTCGATGACCGCCGAAATGGAAGTCCGCCCGCCGTCGGCAGCGGTCACCAGGGCAAAAGGCTTATTCGCAAATACGCCGTCCAGTCCGGAATCTTCCCCACAAGCAGGCATCAATGCGACATAAATTAGCAGCAATATGTATTTCAAGAGTTTTTTCATCTTTATCGTTGCTTTTTCAATTATGATTGTCATTCGGCTTCGGGATCGACCAATTCCCGCACGACCTCGTAAAATTCGATCTCTGCGAGTGAAAAATAGGGCTGGTAGACATCGGTTCCTTTCACCACCTCGTATTTTACATGGGAAATAGGTTCTTCCGACAGAAACAACTCCGAAGTGTAGGAGGAACCCAGATCACCGGGCAGGTTATCCAATTGGGCCAGCAACGCCCACGTTTCGCCATCCGGACTGCCGTAAATATTCACGGTCTTGGGCAGCGAACCGTTCGCTTTCTTACGGTTCCAATATTGGAATTTAAGCGCTGAAACTTCCTTGCGAAGATCGAAAGTCAGGTGATGATAACCCGTAGGCTTCAATTCGGGATAGGTCCACTCATCCCAGAAACTCTGGAAAAAAGTATCCGGATTTCCATCCACAAGCAATTCCAGGGGGCCTTCGCTCGGCTCCTGGGCATTGGTAGCCAACTGGTCTGCTGCGAGCGGGATCAGATTCTCCGCAACAACCACATAATAGGACTCGGCCTTTTCACACTGCCGTTCGATATAGACGGGTTGCCCGGGCGTTCCGTTTACATCGTAAGCCGTAAATGTGAAACGGTACTTCCCATATCTGTTCAGCAGTCCGTCAATGTAGAGGGTACCGGTATAGCGGCTGCACTGCTTAGAGACTGTCGTCTGCGTGCCGAAATCGTAATACGAAACCTCGGCATAGAGGAAGTCGCGGCTTTCGATCGGGTTCCATGTCAGTCGGATCGCTCCCGGAAATGCCTCGGCACGGATTCCCTGTACGGCGAGCGCCGTCATGGCCGGCTCATCGTCCCCGCCGCACGAAACGCCGCACGAACAGGCAAAGAGCAACAGTATTTTATATATGCTTTTCATAGATGCAGTTTTTCAAATTCGTGATTCTGTCAATAACCCGGATTCTGGACGAACTTTCGTTCGTTCTTGTTGATGTCATCCTTGGGTATCGGCATCAGGTAATGCATCGGAGTCATGAACTTGCGCTGGACGATCACTTCAGTCACCCGGAAGAAATCGGCATCGGACTCCCCGTTGTAATTCATGCCTTTGGGGCGGACGTTGAAATACTTGTCGCCCTCTTTCCAACGGCGCACATCCCAGAAGCGGTGCCCCTCCAGATAAAGTTCGATAGTCCGCTCCTGACGTGCCATGCGGATCATTTCGTCGCGTCCAAGCGTCAGCCCCGCCTTTTCGAAAGCCTCGTCTACCGGGTCCAGTCCCGCCCGTTCGCGGACCGGTTTCAGCGCTGCTACCGCTTCGTCAATCCGTCCCAAGTTGGCATAAGCCTCCGCAAGATTCAGGTACAGCTCCGCCATGCGAATCACCGGCCACGGATAATGCGGAGCGGCAACATCCTCCTGAATATTGTTGTAGAGCGGCGAACAGCCTTTCTTATTGAGATATCCCGTAGGGGTGTAGTTCGTCGTGCGCTCCTTGATGCCGAAAACATCGTTTTTGCGGAACCTCGTCTGCACGATGTTCGCGTTGTCGTCAGCTCCGTCGCGACGGAGCACTTCGTAATACCCGTTCTGGAAAGCCACCCACGCATAGAAGCGAGGTTCACGATTGATATTCAGGTTCATGGTCACGCCGTCGCAGACATCGTTATGATACTCCCCGTAACGGTACCTCCCGGTATAGTCGTATTCCGGATCGAGATCGATCGGAAGTCCGTTTTTCGAATAGAACATCTCGACCATCGTCAATGTCACACCGACACCGTTGCCCGATGACGGACCCACGCGGTAGGGAGTGGACTTGTATTGCAACCCGTAATGGCCCTCTTTCCGGGTATCGGCCCACAGCACCTCTTTCGAAGTGTTGTAATCCATGAAATTCAGACGGAGCACCCGATGCACGGGATCGGTCGGTTGGGCGAACCTCGACGTAGCCACCGGACTTTCGGTATAGAGTTTATAATCTGCGGCCTTAGCGACCTCAATGGCCTCCTCGGCTGCGGAAGCTGCCTTTTCCCATTTTGCCTCCGAATAAGTCTGGCTGATCAGATGGCGCCCGTCCACCTTGCTGACGAAATTCGCATAGTATTCGCTGTTCCCGTTGAAGAGCGGGGAAGCGGCATAGAGCCACAACCGTGATTTCAGTGCTTTGGCGGCAACGCTCGTGGCCCGGCCGTAGGCCGTGGAGGTCTGCTCTGCCGGCAGCATCCCGGCCGCTTCGTCGAACAGGTCAGAGATCCACTGCACACATACGTCGTAACTGTCCCGCTCGGGGAAGTCTGCCTTGTCCATATCGATGGACATGACGCCCTTGATAAGCGGAATCGGACCGTAGTTCTTCAAAAGCAGGAAATGGTAATAAGCGATCAGAAATTTCGCCTCGCCCTTGTAAATCCGAAGGTTCGCCTCCGTCATGTTGGGCACCGCGTCGATATTTTCCAGCAGGATATAGCACCGCCTGATACCTCCGAAAAGCGTATTCCAGTAGGAGATCACCGGTTCGCTGGCGTTGTAGTTCCCCTTCGGGAAATTGGCGAAGGTCTCGTGCTCCCAGGGAGTGACCACCTCGTCGGCCGTCATCAGGTCCAGCGAAGCTGTTTCGTGACGCGGATTGGGCAGGAACGAATAACAGGAATAGAGATAGCGTTCGGCCATCGTCGGGTTCTGGAAGGCGTCTTTCTCGTCCGGCGTCTCATCGGGGACTACGTCCAGATAACTGCACGCCTGAAACAGGAATGCGGCAGATAAAATCAGGGATAGAATATGTGTGTAATATTTCATAGGATTTCGTTTGGAATTTATTTTATAACGTCATCTGGATTCCAATGTTGAAAACCCGCTGGGTCGGATATTTCAGTCCCGATCCGCCGCCCTGTTCGGGGTCCCACAACTTGAATTTCGAGAAGGTCAGCAGGTTAGATCCGCTGATGTAGAAACGCATTTTCTTGTAGGTATAGCCGATCTCCGCGTTTTTCAGTTTCAGGAACGACGCGTCGCGGAGCCAGTAGGTCGAGGCAACCGTGTTGTTGCCGTATTCCACGACGCTCAACCGCGGATAGGCCGCATAGATATTCGGATTGCTTTCGCTCCAGTAATCGTCGGCGACGAACTGCATGACGTTGCGCTTGACATTGTTATTGATACCGAACGGATGGAATCCGCTCATCACGAGCGACGTATTGGCCGTACCCTGGAAGAAGACCGAGAAATCGAGTCCTTTCCACTGCGCTGAGAACCCGAACCCGTAGACGATCTCCGGCACTTCGGGATACCCTGCATAAATACGGTCGTTCGAATTGATCGTGTTGTCGTAGTTGCCGTTCGCATCGGGCTGGTTGACGTATTTGATGTCGCCGGCCATGATTTCACCGCCCAGCAGTTGTTCAGGACTGTATTTCACCTCGTTATTGTCGATAAACAGGCGTTGCGCCTCATAAAGCAGGAACGAATTGACCGAACGGCCGACCCGCGAAAGATTGGGATACTGCAGGTAATCCGGCTCATCCTGTTCGAGCACCCGGTTGCGGGCGAAGGTGAAGGTTCCTTTGGCAGAAATGAAGAAATCCTTGCCGATCTGATGGGTATAATCCATCGAGAGATCCAAACCGCGATTTCTCACCTTACCCAGATTGCCGTACACTTTTGTCGTAGCCGTTCCGAGAAAAGCCGGAACTGTGCCGCGTTCCAGGAAAATACCGCTCCGGACCTCCTGAAACAGATCGACCATTACATTCAGTCGGTTATAAAATTGCAGATCGACACCGACATTGAGTTTTTCTCCGGTTTCCCAAGTGATCTTCTTATTCTCGAAACGGTTGTAAACGGGACCGCTCAGCGTATACTCCCCGTCGGCGCCCGTCGTATATCCGGCTCCGGAAAGGGAGAGGTCCGACATGTACATGAAACGCGTCTCCTCGCTGTCGTTTCCCACAAGACCGTACGAACCGCGGAGTTTGAAATAAGAGACGGCCTTCTTGATAGGCGCCCAAAATTTCTCCTGACTGACCACGTATCCCACGGCCACCGAAGGGAAAAAGCCGAAGCGCCGTCCCTCGGCGAAATTCTCACTGCCGTTGTATCCGAAATTGGCCTCGATGAGGTAACGGTTGTCGTACCCGTAGGTCAGACGGCCCGCAAGGCCCTGTTTACGCTTGGGCAAAGAACTGAACAGACTACCGGGATTTCCGAGCGCAGTCTCCTCCTGATTATACACGACCATAGCACTCACGTCATGACGGCCGAAACTGCGGTTATAGTTGATCATTCCCTGGATATATATCTTGCGGTCTCCGTCAGTACTGCTGGAGGTGGCGAGTGTCGTACTTTGCTCGTTGCCGCGGATCTCCAGATCATAGTCTTCCAATCCGTCATCGCCCGTATGCGTACCCGAAATTTCGTAGGAATTATAACCTGCCGAACGCGATGTCTGGGTATAGGAATAGTTCTTGAAAGAGATCAGCGCCGAAGCGGAAAGCCCTTCGGTGATGAAATCGAAATTCTGATCCAGACTCAGATTGGCGTTCAATACGCTCTGGAACTCGTCTTTGTAGCCGGTAACCATTTCAGCCACGGGATTCTTCACCATGGCTTTGCCGCCCCAACGGATATGGTTTACCGTCGGATCGTCGGGAAAGGTTATCGGCATATCGGCGGGATTGCCGTTCATGATCATTCCGAAAATGTTTTCGCTGCTTTTCACCGGCCCGTGCGTATCCCGGAGCTGGGTGTTGATTTTCAGCGACACTTTGGTAGACTTCGTAAGATTGACGTTGACATTGTTCTGGAAAGCGTAACGCCAAACCGAGTAATTGTTGTTATAGGAGAAGTAATCCCGGCTCAGGTTCTTCAACATACCTTCCTCGTGACGGACGGTGGCGCTCATGAAGTAATCGACCCTCGAACTGCCGCCGCGGATATTGAAGTTAAAGTTTTCGTTGACTGCCAAATTTTTAAACATCTCATCGTACCAATCCACATCCGGATAGATATATTTGTTGCTGCCGGCCCGCGTACCGTCGATCTTCGCCTGCGTATAAGGAATCTGCCCCGTACCGCGCGTCAGAACCGACTCGTTGTACATCTGCATGTAGGTCACCGCATCGACCGTTTCCGGGCGGCTCGTCGGAGTCGAAAGAGCCGTCTCGAAGCGAAAATTAATGACCGGCTTATCCAGATTCTTACCGTTCTTCGTCGTAACGATCATCACGCCGTTGGCTCCCCGCGAACCATAGAGAGCGGTCGCCGTAGCATCCTTGAGCACCGAAAAACTCTCGATAATCTCCGGGTCCAGCCCGTTCAGTTCATTCGCGTCGATAGCCACACCGTCAAGGATGATCAACGGCTTGGTCGCGGAACCGAACGTGGAGATACCACGTATCCAGAAATCCGCCTGGTCGGCACCGGGCTGTCCATTGCGCTGCACGGCGATCACACCGGCCAGGCGTCCGGCAAACCCGGTCGACAAACTCGACGAAGGCATCCGCAGTTCCGCGGGAGCGATGGACTGTACCGAACTCACCAGCATGCCTTTCTTTTGCTGGCCGTAACCCACCACCACAACTTCGTCCAACGCATTGGCGTCCTGTTTCAACGCCACGTTGAGATAATTCTCACGGCCAACCGCAATCTCCTGGGCTTCATACCCGACATAGGAGAAAAGCAGTGTTTTCCGGTTTGCCGGCAGGTTGATCGAAAACATTCCGTTCAGGTCCGTCGTAGTACCGATGGTCACACCTTTTACCTGTACGGTGGCTCCGATCAGCGGCTCTCCGGTGGCCGCATCGGTGACAGTACCGGAAACCGTTCGGGGAGCAGACTGTGCATATATTCCGCAAGGAACCGCGAAAATACCTCCGGACAACACGGCGAGCATAATCAACCGCGCAGTCCGCAACATATTATCAATCTTAATACATTTCATGATTTTCTGGGATCAAACATTAGCGATTCGTAGAGATGGGACCCGACTACAAATAGAGAACGGGATAAGAAGTAATGTCGTAAACGTGTGTCATGAGCATGTTTCATTTTACAATTTTCAGATAAAGTAGTTTCGGTTGAAATGCCGATACAAAATTCTTCTCTTATTTAGAAAAAAGGTCGAAATTTTACCGGAAAAACACCGGAAGGAAAATAAAGTGGGATTCCTTCGTTTTTTTTTGGATTTCGGCAACCCATTCGTTATTTTTGGCTATGCATTCATCTATAATCCAATGAAAAAGATCATTTTAACAACTCTTTGCTGTCTGACGGCCGCACTCACATCCGCAAGGGAAAAATCTCCGGTCACGATCATCATGCAGGTTTCGGACCCCCAGATGGGGTTCTATGCCGACAACCGCGACATGGCCTATGAAACCCGCACCCTCACAAAAACCGTCGAAGCAATAAACAGGCTCCGCCCCGATGTCGTCGTCTTCGCCGGCGATTACGTGCACAATGCAGCGGACGAGAGCCAATGGACGGAATTCCTGCGGATCGTCGCAGAAATAAATCCCCGCATCAAGACCCTTTATCTCCCGGGCAACCACGACGTCCGGCTGGAAGAGGGTTCCGTCGATGTGGAACCCTACACGAAACACCTCGGAACCGACCGCTTCTGTGTGCGTGTGAACGGGATCCTACTGACCGGCATCAACTCGGATTACCTGAAAGACGAAACCCGGGACCCCTCGAAAGAAGAGAATCAGTTCCGGTGGCTGGCCCGTTCGCTCAAAAAGAAAAGGGCCAGCCGGACATCTCTTGTCTTCGCACACCACCCGTTCTTTCTCCGGCAAATCGACGAACCGGACGGCTATTCGACCATTTCGCCGGAAAAACGCCGGAGATATTTCGAACTGTTCCGGGAAACCGGTGTGCAAACCGTCTTTACGGGACATTTGCACGACAACGCGGAGACATCGTACGACAACATCGGAATGATAACCACGAGTGCCGTGGGCCGACCGTTGGGAGACGCTCCTTCGGGAGTGCGGATTATTGTCATCAAGGATCGAACGATCATCCACCGGTACTATCCGCTCGATGAAATACCGGACGCTCGAACCGGACTGATCCAGGCTCTCCGATAACGGAGTTCAAATTCCGGACGGTACGACGAGGCCGGTTCGACGAATCGGCCTCGTCGCTTTCAGAGCGTAAAAACCATTGCTATCGGATAGTGATCCGAAATGTAAGGCGCCCCGTAATCGCCGTCGAGGGTGACGAACTTTCGACATTTCATCCTGCCGCGGTAGAAAAGATGATCGAGAATAATCGTGTCCGGAGCCGATCCGAAACCATTGAATGTTCCCTTTTGATCGGTTTCCGCCGCTGTATCGCGTGCCGAAGCCATCAGTCTGGTCAACGGCTTGAGATGCGGATTGTCAATGGATGTATTAAGGTCTCCGCCCAAGATAACCGCCGCTTTCTTACCGGCAATCTGTCGAATCTTCGTCACGATCAGTTTCACGCCCTCCTCACGGGCAATTTTCCCTTGGTGGTCGAGGTGAGTGTTGAAATAGAAAAACTCTTTGCCCGAACTCTTGTCGCGCAATTCGACCCATGTTACCGTGCGGTTGCAGGCGGCATCCCATCCGCGCGACACGTTGTCGGGAGTCTCGCTGATCCAGAAGGTGCCGCTGTCCAGCAGTTCGAACCGGTCGCGGAGGTAGAACACCGCCATCGTTTCGCCGCCTTCGGCCCCGCCGTCACGATCTTCGCCGACACGGGCATACCGGGGACATTCGGTGTCGATGTAATACAACTGGTCTTGCATGGCTTCCTGCACGCCCATCACATCGGGAGCCTCCTGCCGGAGCATTTGCGCCGTGGCGTGACGACGGTTCGGCCAACTGTTGTCGCCGTCGCGCCCCCAACTGGTACGCATATTGAAAGAAATCAGTTTGATAGATACTGCATCCTGACCGGCCTGGACCGAGTTCGAGAAACAGAACGCAAGCAGCAAAAAAAGCATTGTCTTTTTCATCGGAATATTTATTGGTTCGTTGCCTGATAGATTTTACCATTTATTTTGATTCTCAGATTCTTCCATTGCGGCGGCAGGACAGACGGGCGCTGCACGAGACCGTCCGCCGTAATCTCCAGCCCGCCGAATCCGAACAGCACGGCCTGCAACATGCCGCCCGCACCCGTCATGAAATAGGGATTGCCGCTGGTGGCCGTTTCGGCAAACACCCCGAACGGCGGCCGCAGGTTGGGCAAGTAGGAGCGACGGAACATTTCGCAGGCTTTTTCGGCCATTCCGAGCCGGGCATACTGAATCGCAAAAACCGAGTAACTCATCGCCGGACCGTTACGCGGATCGATTCGGCGCTCGTAGTATTCCAGATCGCGCAACTGAGCTTCGCGTCCGGTCACGATGCCCAGCGGATAGCCCAGCAGGTTGGCATCGGCCTGTTTGATCATCTCGCCGTCGTAGCCGGCATGCTCGCGCGTCGTTCCGTCGGCGAAGTGCGGGATGCGAAGGCCCGCGGCTACCGCACTCCACTGCGGATCGGGACGCTCGCCGCAAAGCTCCGCCGCAGCCGAAGCGTACTCCAGTGCCCGGCGGGCCGCGCCGTTGGTAAAGGCATTGTCCGTGACGCCGACGGCGTATTCGTTGGCTCCGATCACATTGCGGATCGAGTAGCTGCCGTCGGCATTCGCCGTAACGCGATCGCACCAGAAACGTGCAGCCTCGCGCATCAGCGGGAAACCCTCGCGGCGCAGCCACTCCCGGTCCTGCGTCACACAGTAATAGTTCCAGCTGGCGATGGCGATATCGGCTGTAATATGATGTTCGAGCGGACCGGTGAGGGCAAAGGTCGGCGTAGCCTCCTCGCCCCGGTCATCCCCTTCCCAGGGGAACATCGCGCCCCGATAGCCGTGGGCGTAGGCCCGACGACGGGCCGCATCGAGTCCGTCGGTTCGGTAATCGAGCATCTGGCGCGCCAGGCAGGGCCGGAGCACCAGCAGCGCCGGATACATCCAGATCTCAGAATCCCAGAAGATATGACCGTTGTAAAAGCCCCGGGCCGAAAGGCCCATCGGCGGAATACTCCGGCGACTGCCTTCACGGATAGAGCCGTAAAGGTTGAACAAGGCGAAACGCACATCCAACTGTGCCGTGGGATCGCCTTCGATCTCGATATCGCCCTGCCACAACTCCGCCCATTTCCGTTCGTGTGCCGCAACGAGTTGCGCCGCTCCCTCCCGGGCTGCATAAATAGCCTGCCTTTCCGACTCATTCCACGGGTCGGCGAAAGCGGCTGTAGTACAGATTGTTCCCACAAGGGAGAACGACGCCCGGCCGCCCTTGCGCAGAACAATCCTCACGCTTTCCGGTGAGACCGCTTCGCACCCTTCACCGCAAAGGAAAGTCGACGAAGCCACAATATGGTCGCGGCCGCGGTTGTAACTGCCGGAAGTGCGCTGCACGGCAATACGGCTGCCGTCCTCACATCCGACCGTGCGCGACTCCCGCAGGGTGTCGGCGAACTCTCCGGGAACGGTATGACCGTTTGAAAAAAGAACCTCTGCATCGCGTTCCGCCGTCACTTCCACCTCTGTCATAAGAGCGTAAGGCATGTTCCGCAAGGCCCGTATACGATAGACGACCGTCACACCGTCCGTTGAAAAACGGGTCGTGTGCACTGCACGCCGCATATCGACCGACTGATGCTGTGGACGGATCTCCGACGGATCGAATCGATGACCATCGACAGCCATTGTCAACCCCAGCGGATTGATCCCTTCCAGAATACGACTCACATCATCTCCGAACCCCGGCTCATAACTCCCTCCCAGAATCACAGAACCGAGGGCAAAAGGCTCCCGATCCACGGCTACGCCAATTTCTCCGTTGGCCATGGCGACGGCAAAATAATCAGCCGTGGTATCTCGTGCGGTAATTACCCACCCTTCGCTGCGGGCATCGACCGACAGCGGAACGACCGCCAGCAGCACGACCCAAAAAACAAGTCTCATCATGGTTCTATTCATTTACGGGAACAAACGTCACGGCTTGCCCGCCACGGGCAGTCATTGCAATTTCGAGCATATCGGCAGAAGTCACGGTCCGTTTTTCGATGCGATAGTTTTCGGGATTCTCCGCAGAATCCGGAGCGTCGGCATAGATCGTTGCAGTATAAGTCATACCGGACTTCAGGAAGCCGAGTTTCTGGGTCAATGTCCGGGGCTCATCGTTCGTGCCGGCGCCCAGGAAGAAACTGTCACCCGCACGGCGTACGACGACAATATATTCGCCGGGTTCACCCTGCAATGCTTCGGACCAGTCACAGTCGGCATCGAAATCCCGGAAGAATTGGAAAGCCGGATGTCCCTCGTAGTTTTCGATCAGATCGGACGCCATCTGAAGCGGAGAATAAATAATCACCCAGTTGGCAATCTGACGTGCCAGCGTAGTCTTGATACAACACGAATTGTTGTCGCCGTTCCACTCCTGCATTCCGGTTTCCCGGCCCCGGACGCGCGAGTAATCAAGATCGAATACCCCCGGCGTATAATCCATCGGACCGCTCAGGAGCCGTACGAAAGGCAGTGTACAGAGATACTCCGCGGAGTTCCCTTCCGACCATGCGTTCCACTCCATGCCGCGTGCCCCCTCCCGGGTCATCATATTGGGCCACGTGCGGCGAATGCCCGTATCCTTGATCGGCTCGTGGGCATTGATGACGATCCCATAACGGGCCGCCGTCTCGACGACACGCTGGTAGTGCCGCACGCCATACTGCGAGTGGTGGAGCTGGCCGTCCCTGAAGCCTCCGGCATATCCCGTTTTGACGGCATGCACACCCAATCCGGCATAGCGCTGCATAGCCGTTTCCAGAGCCGCTTCATATTCAGGAATATTACCACCCGTTTCATTGTGCATCCACAACTCGATGTTCTTCTCCCGGGCATACGCGGCAATGCGGTCGAGATCGAAATCTGCATAGGGCTTCACATAATCGAAGTGCTGCGTTTTACCCCAGTTCTCCCAGCCTTCGTTCCACCCTTCGAACAACACTCCCTGAATATTGTTCGCCGCTGCGAAGTCAATATGACGCAGAGCATTCTCCGTCGTCGCTCCATGCCGGGGTCCCATTGTCCATGTATGGGTGCCGAGATGCAGTCCCCACCATACGCCGATATATTTCTGCGGTTTGATCCACGAAGTGTCAGCAATCTTCGAAGGCTCGTTCAGGTTAAGGATCAGCGACGAGTTGATCAGGTCCACCGCTTTGTCTCCCACTTGGATCGTCCGCCACGCCGTCATGAATTTCGAGGGAATACGAGCCTTTATACCGTCAGGCAGCGGAGCCAACTCGGCTTTGAAGGCCAGCGAATCGGTCCGGTAGAGATTCATTTCGGGGAAATCGTACAGCGCCGCTTCGTGAATCGAACCGTATGTGCCGTCCACACGGAATGTGAAAGGCGTATTGGCGTTTTCGACGGCCGAAACCGGCAGTTCGCGATACAACAATTCATAGGTGTTGAAATTTCCAGGAATCGACCACGACACGCCGTCTTCGGCGAAGCGGAATTCGGTCAGTTCATCGGTGACGGTCAGCGAATCGAGGTCCGGCACCTCCCATTCATAGCGGAATGCCACACCGTCGTCAAAAGCCCGGAAACGAAGCGTCAGCAACACGCCGTCGTCGTTTTTCAATACCGCCGTCATTTCGTTGTGGCAATCGCGCAGGATTTTATTTTCGCCCCACGGCTGCGTCCATGTTTCGTCCACGGACCTTTTCACAATCTCCCGTACCGAAAAGCCGCCGGCGAGGTTCCGTTCTTGCACCACGAGGCCCAAGGCAGAAGGAAGGATCAAAGGTTTGCCGTCGCGTTCGACGGTATAGGCCATGCAGCCGTCGGCGCCCGTCACGAACGAAAGGCGTGTGCGCCCGTCGGGAGAAATTATCTCCGGATTCCCGCCGCATGCAAACAGAAGCAAGCACACACAGGACAAAAACAAGTTCCGGAACGAGAACTTCAAAGTTTGGTTCATGCTAAATTTATTTAAATGAGGTTATTGTAATTTTCGGGCTATTTGCCGGTCATACCTTAAGGAAAGTGTTTTTTCGATACAAGAAATAGAGAAACAGCCAGCAGAGCACGATATAACCTATATCGTAGATCACCGCCCCTACTGTTTCACTGCATTTGGAAGCAAGTCCGCCGACGAAAAAATCGGACGCATAACGCAGTGGAATAATCCGCTGCGCCATATAAATCGTAATGGAATTCAATCCGATAACCCGGAAAACGAACGTCCATCGTTTGTACCCGCACACGTCAATCAGGTAATAAAACAAGGCGGTCATCCCCAGCGAATAACCGGAGACCACGCAAGTGAACGAACTGCTCCATAAATTCTTGTTGACCGGCATGATAAGATTCCAGCACAAGCCCGCCGTCGTGATCGCCAGTGCGGCGACGGCCATATAGAACGCTTTCCAAGAGCCAGAGAGCCCTCTCCGGCCATCGAGCAAAAATTCGCCGGTGAACATTCCGAATAGAGCCGATACGACTGCCGGCAGGGTGCTCAATATCCCTTCCGGATCGAATGCCCCGTAAAGGATGTGTCCGGGAAGGTACTGTCGGTCAATCCATCCGGCCAGACACCCCTCCACCGAAAGCGGATCGGCACCGACCGGAGCATCGGGGGCTACGACCAGGCCGAGCAGCAGTGAATAGCCTATTAGGATAATCCCGGCAACAGCTATCCGAGTTCTCACGCTGCAATACACGCAGAGCAGTGCGGCGAACATCCAGGCCAAGCCGATCCGTCCCAGCACGCTTGCTATGCGCAACGAGGAGAAATTGAGCTCGAACAACCCGTTATAAACCATTCCCAACAGGGCAAGAATCAGTCCGCGGCGGAAAATCCGGTCCAGAATCCGTTTTCTGCCGAATCCGCGTGCACGCTGTTTGGCCAGCGAGAAGGGGAACGCCACGCCTGCGATAAAAAGAAACAGAGGAAAGATCGTGTCTTGAATCGTTAGTCCATTCCACGCCGCATGCTGCATCTGCGACGCAAGCATATCGGTAAAAGATCCGGGCCACAGTGCGCACAACGAGGTCACGAGCCCTGAAAAGCCCATAATAAAGAACATATCGACCCCCCGCAGGGTGTCCAAAGATAAAAGTCGTCTGTTCGGGTTCATCATCGCAGTATATTTAGCACCGGTAGACCGATTTATTCGCCCGTTCCATCGAAGAAATAGGAGGCGTAGCGATAGCCGCATTTGTCGTAAAGTTTCCGGAATACCGTCATGCGCCGGGTGAAATCCCCGAAATCGCGGCGGTCGCAGGCCCATCCCACCTCCGCTAATGCGGCCAGCCGCGGCAAGGCCATATGCTGTGCATGGGCAAAAGAAGCGATATATTCCGTCCATATATTCCCTTGTACTCCCTGAATACAGGATTGTTCCGCTGAAGAAAGACGGTCATAGGGATCGAACGAATAAACCTTACGAACCGGCACGTAACCGCCGATACCGAGTGGTTCGAGGCGCTCCGGCTCCTGCGTCTGAAAATAATCGAGATAACAATGCGTGTTGGGGGTCATGATCACCTGATTCCCGGCCTTGGCAGCGGCAACGCCGCCATCGGCACCGCGCCACGACATAATCGTAGCCGTCTTTGAAATCCCTCCTTCGAGTATTTCGTCCCACCCGATCAGATTGCGCCCCCGGGCGTTGAGCCATTTTTCAATCCGATGGACAAAATAACTCTGCAATTCGTTTTCATGCTCTAACCGCTCATTACGGATACGCTGCTGACAGGCGGGACAGCTCGTCCAACTCTGTTTGGGACACTCATCCCCGCCGATATGGATATATTCCGAGGGAAACAGTTCACACACCTCTGCAAGCACGTTCTCCATGAATTCGAACGTCGAATCCTTGCCCGCGCAATAAACTTCCGGGAATACGCCCCATCGCGTCCGTACCATATACCCCTCACCGGCACACCCCAGCCAGGGATAGGCCGCCAGTGCCGCCGAGGCATGTCCCGGCATTTCGATTTCAGGGATGACCGTAATGAACCGTTCGGCCGCATAGGCTACGACGTCACGAATTTGTCGCTGCGTATAGTATCCTCCCGAAGGTATGCCGTCGTAGATATTCGTATTGCGTCCAAGGACTGTTTCGGCACGCCGTGACCCCTCTTTCGTCAATCCGGGATAATGCCTGATCTCGATACGCCATCCCTGGTCGTCGGTCAGATGCCAGTGAAAACGGTTGAGTTTGTGGAGCGCCAATATGTCGATGAACGTTTTGATCTCGTCAACCGTGAAGAAATGACGGCAGCAGTCGAGCATGGCGCCGCGATAAGCGAAACAAGGTTCATCCTCCACATGCACTGCCGGAAGTCGCATGCCATACTGCGAGATAAGTTGACGCAAGCTCTGCAATCCGTAGAAGAGTCCCGAAGGGGAACCGCCCGTCACGGCGACACGCCCTTGGCCGATGTCGAGCGAATAGGCCTCCGCCCTGAGCGCCGGATCGATCCCGAGTACGATGCCGCTTTCGGAAATTCCGGAAACTTTCAGCCGAAGTCCATGTTCTCGGCAAATATCCCGCACGAAGAGTTCCGCGACACTCCGCAACGCTTTAGCCCCGCCGGGTACAGCGATCCGCGATCCGGCGGAGAGCACCGCTCCTTCGCCAGTTGCGTAAGCGATGTGCTGAGGCATGGGAACGATCGCGGGAGAATCCGCCGCTCGGGTTTCCGTAAATGAAACAGCAAGCGCCATGACGGCAAAAAAAACATTTTTCATATCGGTATGTTTTAGAACGGTTTCAGGGAATGTTAGGGGTGTCCCACACCCGGGTTTCCACGCATCGGACGAACAGGGTCTCCGTACCCATACGGATCCGGAAATCGCCCTTTTCGAGCCGCCAGCGACCGTCATAACCGACAAACGCCAGATCGGATGCCGGTATCGAAAGCGTCACCGTACGGGTTTCGCCCGGTTCAAGGGAGATCTTCTCGAAATTGCGCAGCCGGATCACGTCAGGCGTCAGGCTTGCCACCAAATCGCTCGACCAGAGCAATACGGCCTCCTTGCCCGCGCAGTCGCCTGTATTGGAGATATCGACCGTGAACGAAAGCGTATCTCCGGCCCGAAATTCCGTAAGGTTAGCCCGCAGATTTCCGTATTCGAATGTAGTGTAACTCAATCCGTGGCAGAAAGGCCATTGCACGTCCATCACGGCATCGTAGTTGTATTCGCCCTCCATCGTACCCCTTTTCTGACAGGGTTTGTAGTCATAGGTGGCCAACGCATCGGGCCAGCGCGGATAGGTAAAGGGAAGCCGGGCGCTGAAGTTCGCATCCCCGGCAAGCAGATTGGCCAGTGCGTCACCCCCGTAATTGCCGGGCAGCAGGATATCGACGACAGCCTGCGCCAACGGCTCTATATCGCCGATCAGACGCGGCCGTCCCTCGTTCAACACCAATACGAGGGGTTTCCCCGTAGACGCCAGTTCGCGGACCAGTTTTTTCTGGTTTTGCGACAAGTTCAGATCATTCATGTTGCCCGGAGTTTCACAATAGGAGTTCTCGCCGATGCAGACGACAATCACGTCTGCATCGGCCGCTGCCGAGACTGCTTCGCCGATTCCCCGCACACGCTCCACCTGCCAATTCTCCGAGGGGGTGCCGTATTCTACGCCTGGAATCCAGGTAACATGATCGAATTTACGCGCCAAGGCCTCGTAAATCGTATTGTAACGATCTGCAAACTCATCGCAACGCTCACCCTGCCAGGTGTAAGACCAGCCGCCGTTGAGACAGCGCATGGAATTGGCATTGGGGCCGGTGAGCAGGATACGCGCCGACTTCGGGAGCGGTAGCAGACCTCCGTCGTTTTTGAGCAGCACCTCCGACTCTTCAGCAGCTTGCAAAGCCACGGCGGCGAATTCATCACTCGCGAAACGATCGAACTTCGAAGTGTCCGGGAACGGCTCTTCGAACAGCCCGATGCGCATTTTCAACCGCAAAATCCGACGAACGGCATCATCGATGCGTCTTTCGGAAACCAGCCCTTCCTCGACCAGTTCACGGAGATAGACGCAGAAATCCCGGTCCAAAGGGACCATGGCCATATCGATCCCGGCATTTATAGCGATCCGAACCGCATCCTTGCGGCTCTCGGCGATATGATCCCGCTCATATAGATTGTAAATATCATTCCAATCCGTAACGATCACCCCGTCCCAGTTCAGTTCTTCCTTCAACCACCCCGTGAGCAACTCGCGGTTGGCATGAAAGGGCATACCGTCGTTGTTGGACGAGTTGACCATCAACGACAGCGCCCCGGCCCGGATACATTCGAGAAAGGGGGCAAAATATTTTTCGCGCAGGGCGTTGCGCGTAACGGACGAAGGCGTTCGGTCCTTGCCCGACACGGGGACGCCGTAGGCCATGAAATGCTTCAAACAAGCAGCCACCCGATACATCCCGATCCGATTGGGATCATCGCCCTGCAAACCGCGCACGGAAGCCGCCGCCAACCGGGAATTGACACAAACATCCTCTCCGTAACTCTCCCACATCCTCGACCATCGGGGATCGCGTCCCAAATCCATCACCGGCGCAAAATTCCACGGAATGGCACAGGCACGGGTTTCATAAGCCGAAATCTCCGACGAACGGCGCATCAGTTCACAGTTCAGCGCGGCACCCATGTTGATCCCCTGCGGAAAAAAGGTTGCACCGCGGGTGTAGGAAGCACCGTGCATTTGATCGACACCGTAAATGCAGGGAATCCCCAGGCAGTCGAGCGAACGACGCTGAATCCTACCGATAATCTGCGTCCATGCCTCCCGGGACTGCGCCTCATCGAACGGTACGTTGAGAATCGACCCGACTTTGTAATGTCCGATGACCGTATCGAGCAGCTCATCGCTGATGAACGGATGCCCGGAATCATTCATATCGGTCACCATGCTGACGGTCAACTGACACATTTGGCCGATTTTCTCTTCAAGCGTCAGGCGGCCGAGTATCTTTTCAATCCGGGTTTCGATCTTCGCATCGGGCCGGATAGCGGGCGGCACTGCTGCAAACAGCGCATTGCAGCCCATACAAATCAACAAACAAGCTATTATTTTCATTGCATCAGAATTTGAGTCGTCGCAGGGGCTCCTGCGGTTTCAGTACGTCATGCACCTTGCGCTCGGAAGCTTTGGCGACAAAAGGCAGCCGCTGGACAATGTCGTCGGCAGAACGCCCCAGTTCGGCCATATAGCGCCCCGAATCGACGACAAACGCCGAAATACGCTCGTCGAACGAGGCCAGATCGGCAGCCGCGAAACGAAGGGTCAGCGCCTGCGACTCCCCGGGCTGCAATTCCCGGCTTTTGGCAAAAGCCCTCAATTCGCGCACGGGCTTCGGCAGCGCCCCTTGCGGGGCTGCAACATAAAGTTCAACGACCTCCCGTCCGGCGCGCGAACCTGTATTGGTTACACGGAGCGTTACCGCATAATCCGTCCCGGAACGCCTGACGGCCGCATCCGTCCACTCGAAGGTCGTATACCCCAAACCATAGCCGAAAGGATAGGACACCGCCTCCGGAGCATGGGTCGAGAAATAGCGGTAACCCACCCAGATATCCTCCTCGTAACAAGTGAATCCCAGGTTTCGCAGGTGCCGTTCCGGGGCGTCGTCGGCCCAATCGCCGCAGCGCCCCCGATAGTCGAGCGGAAAATTCTTCGATGACGGATGATCCGAATAATCCGCCGGAAAAGTCATCGGCAGCCTTCCCGAAGGCGATACGCGGCCGCTCAAAACATCAGCCATGGCATTCCCGGCTTCCAAACCTCCCTGCCAGGCCAACAAGATAGCGTCGGGAAGTTCCTTCCACGACATGGTTTCGATCACGCCGCCGATATTGAGCACCACGACCACCTTCTTACCCGCGGCATGAAACGCCGAGCAGACCGATTCGAGCAGTTCCCGTTCGGCTTCCGTCAGGTAGAAATCCGATGTAGGACGATCGTTGTATTCACCCGAATTGCGGCCTAAGGCAACGATGGCCGCATCGCTGTCCGCCGCACGCGAAGCGATGAATTCCGGCGTCAGCGTCGTTTCGGGGACAAACCACTTTTCGCCCAAATAACGCAGGGCGTTCTGCTCCGCGAGCAGTGCCTCACCGAAAGACATGTATTTTGCATAGAGATCTGCCGTACGGGTGTTAAGCCGGAATCCGGCGTTGCACAAACCTTCGTCCAAATCGACCGTATAGGCTTTGTTGACGTGTCCGGCGCCCGTACCTCCGGCAATGCAGTCATAGGCATTGACTCCGAACACCGAGAGATTACATCCTGCGGCAAGTGGTAAAGCAGCGCCTTCGTTGCGGAGCAAAACCATGCCTTCCGCTGCCACCTGACGCGATACGGCAGCATGTGCTTCCAAGTCGGGAGTCTCCGACACGGCTTGTTTCCGGAAACGGGGCGTCCGCAGAATATATTCGAGTACACGGGTCACACACCGGTCAACATCCGCCTCGGCGAGTCTCCCGCTGCGCACCGCTTCTACAATCTCTCTCGCCTGAGCCGGTTCTCCCGGCATCATCAGGTCGTTGCCGGCATGTACTTGTGCCACGGTGTTACGTTTTCCGATCCAGTCCGACACGACAAGACCTTCGTAGCCCCATTCGTCGTGCAGAACAGTGGTCAGCAACTCGCGGCTCTCCTGCGTATAAGGTCCGTTGATACGATTGTAGGACGACATGACCGTCCACGGACGCCCCTCCTTGACGGCGATCTCGAATCCTCGCAGATAAATCTCACGCAACGCACGTTGCGACACCCGGGCGTCATTCTGTAAGCGCATCGACTCTTGGTTGTTGGCCGCAAAGTGCTTGACCGAAGTCCCTACGCCTTGCGACTGAATGCCCCGCACCATCGCCGCGCCGCATTTGCCGCTCAGCAACGGGTCCTCGGAATAATATTCGAAATTGCGGCCGCAGAGCGGATGGCGGTGGATGTTCATACCCGGACCGAGAATCACGTCGCAGCCATATTCGAGCACCTCGTTACCCATCGCTGCGCCACAGCGTTCAATAGCCGCCTCGTCCCAGGTCGAGGCGAGCATCGTGCCGATCGGAAAAGCCGTACAGAAATAAGTCCGTGCATCTCCTGCACGTTCCGGATCGATACGAAGGCCCGCAGGACCGTCGGCCATCACCGTTGTCGGAATGCCGTAGGATTCCAAAGAGCGGGTAGTTCCGGCCGAACCGGGAACTGTTTTCAACGTGCGGCCCGTTACAGCGCCCTCGCCAGCGTAACCCTCCATTGAGGTTCCCACCAGCAGGCCGGCCTTCTCCTCAAGGCTCATAGCCGCAACGATCTTCCGGACCGGAGCCTCGCCCAACCGGGGCTTTGCAGACGGAACCGCCACGACCAGCGTCACGGGAAACAAAAACAGTGCGATCAGTAGTTTTTTCATAAAGTATCGATTAACGGTCTGTCGAGGCGTATACCTCGGGAGTATTCAGATAAGTATAGTAATTATCGACATTGCGGCGGGCATCGACATAGAGTTCCGTCATGGTCCCCTCCATCCTGCCTGCGACAAAGAGCGCCGCCCGGACGGTTGTCCCCGCTTTCACGACAAAAGGCCCGTCGTAAAGGTCTGATCCGGGAACCGGGGCCGTACCGTCCAAAGTATAGCGTACTTCGGCGGGATATTTCTCCGTGTCGAGCGTCACCCGGGCCTTTTTGCCTTCGGAAAGCATCTGAGCCGTAATCACAACGTCGTCGCTCAATGGAAAAGCATTGATTCCCCGCGCATGCAGCAACGATACATGAACATTGATACGACGACGGAAATCATTCCACTCACATCGCTCCCGGGGAGTCCAGGCAAGTTCGGAAACAGCCAGCAAACGCGGGAAAATCATGTATTCCAAATGTTTTTCCGTTTCTATAAACTCGGTCCATGTGCAACCCTGTACCCCGATGACGTGCTCTTTGCCGCCGTCATAGATATATTCGACCGAATCCGGCGAAACGAATTCACCGCGAATTATCGATTCATTGTCGGCCGCCTTTGCAGGGGTATCGGGGACGGGATGAAAACCGTACATCTTCCGAATCGGCGAGAAACCGCCCATCGCGCGCGGCTGTGTATGAGGATCGGCCTGATACCAGTCGAAATAGAGGATCTCGCCCGGCGACATGACCACATCGTAACCGCGGTTGGCCGCCTCGATGCCTCCTCGCTGCCCCCTGTAGGAAATTACCGTAGAGGTGGATCGCAGGTTGTTCTTCAGGATTTCATCCCATCCGATCATCGTGCGTCCGTGTTCCGCCAGAAACTTTTCGGCGTGTTCGACCAGATAGCATTGCACCTGGTCCACTCCGCCCAACTCCCTGGCCAGATGCCGGCATCTGGGACAGCTCTTCCAAGCTGTCCGGTCGGCCTCGTCGCCGCCGATATGGATGTATTTCGAGGGGAACAACTCCAGAACCTCGGTCAGGACCTCGTCCATAAATTTCAACGACAGCGGATTGCCGACGCAAAACTCGCCGGAAGTATAGGCCCGGCCCGAGCAGCAGAGCTCCGGATAAGCTGCGAAAACCTCGTCGGAGTGCCCCGGGAACTCAATTTCCGGAATCACCTCGATGAAGCGTTCGGCAGCATAGGCAACGATTCTGCGAATTTCCTCTTTCGTATAGTAACCGCCATAGGCCCCCGGTGTGTCCTCGGGTACATAATGCCTGTCGCCGTAACTCCACCATTCGAGCCAGTCGGACTCCGTACGGAATGCTCCCAGCCGGGTCAGCAGCGGATAAGCGTCGATCCTGATGCGCCAGCCGCCGTTATCCGCCAGATGGAAATGAAATTTGTTAAGCTTGTACCGTGCCATTTCATCGAGGAGCCGGAATATCGTTTCAACGGGGAAAAAGTGCCGCGAAACATCGAGATGAATACCCCGATAACCGAAACAGGGATTATCGATGATTTCCACGCAGGGAATCCCCTGTGCGGTCGCCAACAGGCACAGCGTCTGCCGGCCGTAGAACAGTCCCGCGGAATCCAGGGCCGTAAGGTCAATGCCCCGGCGAGTCACTTTCAGCCGGTAACCCTCCGGACGAATCTCCGGAGCCGAAGGATCGATTCGGCAGGCAACGTACCCATCGCCTGCACGCTCCACGAATCGGGCGCTGTCCGTTTCAAAGTAACCTCCCGTAAAGGTTGCCTCCTGCGGCATCGGCACCAGAATCATTTCGCCGACAGATCTCCGGCAGGCAGTGCCGAAGAACGAAAGAGCGACAATGGAGATTGCAAAAATGAGTTTCATAATCATATCCTATGGATTGAGCCGATTCCATCCACTCTGCCGGGACAAAATCTACCGGGTACGAAAATACTCCTGACATGGATCATGCAGGTCGAATTTTTACCGAAAAACGGTTGTAGGCCCGCTTCTGCGGACAATCAAGCGATTTTATCGCCTTTTTCGTTCAGTCTGTCGATAAATTCCTTGGGAGAGAATCCGAATTTCTTTCTGAAGCACGTACTGAAATATTTCGGGTCGTTGAATCCGGAAGCATAGGCCAGATCGGCAATACGCATCTTCTTCTGCTCTTCGAGCAAATGATAGGCAGCACGCAGTCGCACGTCAATGATGAATGCAGCCGGAGTCAACCCGGTGAGCGATTTGAGTTTTTCGGTAAGAATCGTACGCGACATATTCATTTCACGGGTAAAATCGGCCTGTGCAAATTCGCAATCGTCGATATGCGCATTGACGCACGCCATAGCCTGACGCATGAACTTTTCGTCCATCGAAGTATACTCCAGTTTCTCCACCTCAAAAATCGGCTGGTTGCGGAAATGCAGGCCCCGAATCTCCAATTTTCGGAGTTGATTGACAATCTGAGCGTAGAGCAACTGCAGGTTGAAGGGCTTGGTGACATAGCCGTCCGCCCCCGAATTGTACCCTTCAATCCGGCTTTCGTCGGCATTTTTGGCCGTAAGCAGGATAACCGGAATATGACAGTATTCGAAGGTCTGCTTGATCCGTCGGCACAATTCGATACCGTCCATGCCGGGCATCATGATATCCGAAACGACCAGATCGACCGGCTGTCGGGACAATATACGAAGCGCTTCTTCTCCGTCGGATGCCGTTTCAATTCGGAAATAGGGCGCCAAAAGATTGGAGATCAACAAGAGCAGTTCTTCGTTGTCATCGACGACCAACAGCGTATGGTCAGTGCGTGTGCGGGAGGGGGTATCGGTCATCGCCGCATCGGGCTGCACCGGAACGAATTCTCCGGCCCCTTCGTAAATTTTTTCCGCGGCATCGTCTCCGGTATCATCGTCGATCTCCTCTTCGGTATAAGCATCTCGACCTATGGGTAGCGTGATTCGGAAACAGTTGCCGTCCTGCTCGTCGCTCGACACCCGGATTGAACCTCGGTGGAGGTCGGTGAGATCCTTGACCAACGATAGACCGATACCGGTTCCAATCGTATGGTGTTTCCGGTAATTGCCGTCGTAAAACCGGCGAAAAAGTCCGTCGATAGTCTGCTGGGTCATCAGTTCGCCGCTGTTGGCGACCGAAATGCAGACCGAACAGTCGTCTCCGGTTTCGATCCGGATGATAATTTCACCCTTGTCGGGCGTGTATTTTGCCGCATTGGACAGCAGGTTGTAGACGATCTTATCGAGTTTGTCGGGATCGAACCA
This sequence comes from Alistipes sp. 56_sp_Nov_56_25, assembly GCF_001915285.1. Taxonomy (NCBI): domain Bacteria; kingdom Pseudomonadati; phylum Bacteroidota; class Bacteroidia; order Bacteroidales; family Rikenellaceae; genus Alistipes; species Alistipes sp. 56_sp_Nov_56_25. Next base: position 55,718 of record NZ_MNQF01000066.1, on the reverse strand, counting down.
GCCGTCGACCTGTTCCGACGAAGCACGGAAATAGACCTTGAGCTGCTTTCGGGCCACAAGCGGGGCAAAAGCTTCCACACACCGGCGAACGAATCCGACGACATCGCCATGCGAAACACGGATTTTCAGATTCCCGCTCTCGACTTTCCGGAATTCGAGTATCTGCTGAATCAGTCGCATCAGCCGCGTCGCATTGGCCGACATGACACCGTAAAGAGTCTGATTGTCCCCTGTGCCGTTGTTCAGGTTCTGGAGCGAAGTAAGAATAATCGTCAGCGGAGTCATCAGTTCGTGAGTGACGTTGGTGAAAAACTGCAATTTGGCATGATTCAGTTCTTCGGTTTTTTGTCGCTCCAACTTCGAAATCTGCACCTCCTGACGCAGCCGGAGCCGGTAGCGCAGGAACCGCACGACCCCATAGGCGAGCACCAGCAGCAGCACGGAATAGATCGTCCAGGCCCACCACGAAAGCCACGGGGCGGGGAGTATCCGCACTGTGAGCGTCCGCTCGTTGCTGCTCCACACGCCGTTTTCCCCGGCAGCCTGCAGACGGAATGTGTAGGTTCCCGGTGAAAGATTGCTGTATGAGGCGAAACGGTGGTGCGAATCGGCCGTAACATACTCCTTATCAAATCCGTCGAGCCGGTATCTAAAAATATGATCGCGCGGATTGGCATAGGAGAGCATCGAGAATTCGATGAAGAAGTTGTTCCGGTCGTGCGTAAGCGTCACGGCATCCGTGTAATCGATATCCCGGAGAGAGATGCGCGATCGTTCCCGTGCGGGAATGGTCCGTAACGAACGATTGTGCACCTTGAAGTCTGTGAGCACGATCGGCAGTCTCGTCTGGTGGGGCTGCGTGCGATTGCCGGTGAATATCATCAGCCCATTCGATCCTCCGAAAGCAATGCGTCCGTAATCGACCTGCGCCGAAGCGTTTCGGTTGAAGAAGAACGACTGCATGTCGGCCGATATAATATAGGTATTGATATGCTCGGGATTGCCCAGGCTGTCCGGCGAAAAGGAAAAGACCGAATTATTCGTGGTAATCCACATCCGGCCGTTTTCATCCCGGGCAATATTGCCGATACCTTTGTTTTCCAGATTCGGGAAAGCCGACACGGCCTTAAAGCTCCCTTCCGAAGGAATACGGACCGCAAGTCCGTCCGCAAAAGTTCCGGCCCAGATACACCCCGTATCGTCGGCCTGCAGGCAATAGACATGATCGGAAATCATGCCGTTGTCGCGTGTATACTGCCTCCAGGTTCCGTCTGCCGTACGGATATGCAGAATGCCCTGACCGTTGGAAGCGATCCAGACATCGCCTGCTTTGTCGCAACAGATGTCGAACACATAAGTCTGATCGAATGGCGTAGCGTATCCGAGCCATTCAGCAGCGGTGTGGAAACGCCCGTCTGTCGATTCGACGTAAATACCTAACCGGGAGCCTATCCACAGATTGCCGTGCGTATCCTCACACAGAGCAATCACGCAGTCGTCCAGAAAGTTCGGCTGGTTGAAATGATTGATCTGCCGAACCTTGTGCTGCGTTTCGTTATACACCCAAATACCGGCGTTTTGCGTTCCGAAATACAGTTCCCCGGTAGTCGAGCGGCGGATGATCGTATTGACGGTCGAAGTGTAAGGAAGCGACTTCAAATCGGGATGCTCGTGGTAATCGACGATTTTACCGCTTCGAATGTTGTATTTTATAAGGCCGAAATCAAGCAGCCCGAACCAGAAGTCGCCGTTTCCGGCGTAATACATACTTCGAACAGAACTCGTGTTGTAACGGGTTCTGATCGGTTCCAGCCGATCGGACTCGAATTTGGTTCCGCTGGTCTGGACCTTGCAGACGCCGCCACCCAACAAACCGATCCACATCAGTCCGTCACGGGTTCGAAGGATCGAATTCACCTCGTTATAGGGCAGGTCTCCCACGTTGTCGCCGGGAAAGAAATTCTGGAACGAATCGGGATTGTCGATGTCGTGGAGGATGCTCAACCCGCTGCGACCACCGATCCAGATGGTATTCTGCTCGGGATTTTCCTCAATATCGTAAATAATATCGTCGAGCAGCGAGTGCGTTCTGCCCGGCACGTGTTTATAATGCACGTAACGGGTCGGTCCCGGGGCCAGAGGATTAACCAGCCGCACCACTCCGGCGCCCCACGTACCCACCCAGATATTACCCGCGACATCACGTGCCAAAACATGTGCTTTACGCAGCACGGCATCGTCGCAAGCATAGGCGCGATCCTCACGGATATCATAACGCAACAAACCCTGATCGAAAGCGGCGATCCACAGGTTCAGTTTGTCATCCTTGATGATGGAGGTGACCGCCTTGACGGGACGACCCGCCGAATTGGAGATCGGGACGGGATGAAAATTACGGTCGAGCGCATTTTTGCGGAAAAGGCCCTTGTCGCCGCCGATCCAGATGCCGTTGCCCGTATCGCACAGAATGACTGCGATGTTGCAATCCGCCAACTCTGGATATTCGTCGGCCACGATGTTTCCCGAAACCTTGTCGAGCCGAAAAAGGCCGTGCTCGGTTCCGATCCACAGGTTCTTGTCGTGGTCCTCGGCAACGACATTGACGAACGTGTTGAACAACCCGTTCGAAACATCACGCATACCGTAGGTGATGGCTCCGTATCCATCGTAGCGGGCCAATCCGTTATAAGTTGGAATCCAGATATATCCATCGGAATCCTGATAAAGTTTGCGCACTTCGTTCGACGGCAGAATGTCGGAAGGTAACGGGGTGAAACGCACCTGAGGAAAAGACTCGGCAGCAACGATCTGTATCTCGGAAAGGACAAATCCGATGCAGACTATGAAAAAACGGGATATAAGAAAGCGACGATGCATAACGGGTATTTTCGGAAACTAAAGTATACATTTTTTTCGGGAAACACAACTGCATCCCGCCGAATTGTACGATCATTTGGCCGAAAGAGAACGGCGCAATACGGCTCAAAACGTCCGGACAACTGCAATTTCGCCTTTATTTCAATAAGGTATCCGTATACGGGAAAGAATCTTTCCGGAAAATATTCAACCCCGCGGCCGATAAAAATTCATTCTTTTGTAACTGCTTTCCCAAGTCCCCTAAAGAACGAACCGACCCTGATAACGATATGACAACAAAAACAGATCTTGTACGTCGAATAGTATCTTTGGCGTTTATGTTGCCGATACTCTGTGCCTGCGGCCGAAAATGGACGGTCGAGCCGCATGACACCTACTGTCTGATTCGGCAAGACGGAGGACAGACTCTGGGCTATTTCCCCGGATCCGGCGTCCGTATCTTATATTCCGACGGATACGCTTTCAAAGACCTGAACCGAAACGGGATTCTCGACTGCTACGAAGATTGGCGGTACACCCCGGAAGAACGGGCGGAAGACCTTGCAAAGCGACTCTCCGTCGAAGAGATTGCCGGATTGATGTTATACAGTTCCCATCAGGCCGTCCCGACGGATTCGGTAGGTTACTGGTCCTCGACCTACAACGGGACCTCACTCCGGGAAAGCGGACTTCCCCACTCGGCTGTTTCGGACAAACAGCGGAAGTTCCTCCGGGACGACAATCTCCGGGCCGTGCTCGTCGTCCGGGTTGAAAGTCCCCGCATTGCAGCCGAATGGAACAACAACATGCAGGCCTTCGTCGAAGGCCTCGGACAAGGCATTCCGGTCAATATCAGTTCCGATCCCCGGAATGAAACCCGAGCCTGGGCCGAATACAACGCAGGGTCAGGAGGAAAGATTTCGTTGTGGCCCAGTCCGCTCGGGCTGGCCGCTACGTTCGACCCCGAACTGGTCGAAAAGTTCGGACGGATCGCATCCGCCGAATACCGCGCCTTGGGTATCGCCACAGCGCTGTCGCCGCAGATCGATCTGGCGACCGAACCCCGGTGGAACCGGTTCTACGGTACCTTCGGCGAAGACCCCGATCTGGACACCGATATGGCGCGGGCCTATATCGACGGATTCCAGACCTCCGTCGGAGCTGCCGAGATTGCGGACGGCTGGGGGTATGAAAGCGTCAATGCCATGGTCAAACATTGGCCGGGCGGCGGCCCGGAAGAAGGCGGACGGGATGCCCATTTCAGCTTCGGGAAATACACTGTTTACCCCGGCGGAAATTTCGAGCAACACATCCGGCCCTTTGTGGAAGGAGCTTTCCGCCTCAACGGCAAGACACGAAAGGCCGCAGCCGTCATGCCCTATTATACGGTTTCCCACGGGGTGGACCCCTCGGGAAAAAAGGTCGGCAACGGTTTTAGCAAATATATCGTCACCGATCTGCTGCGGAACAGATACGGATACAACGGCGTCGTCTGCACGGATTGGGGCATCACGCACGACTATTCCAGCATCGAGGAGGCTGACGGCAAATGCTGGGGAGTGGAGGCATTGAGCATCCCGCAGCGGCATTACGAAGCGCTCAAAGCCGGAGTAGACCAGTTCGGCGGCAACAACGACAAAGGTCCCGTGCTGGAAGCCTACCGAATGTGGACCGCCGAATTCGGCGAAAAATCTGCCCGGGAGCGGTTCGAACGTTCCGCCATAAGGTTGCTGCTCAATATTTTTCGGACCGGTCTGTTCGAAAATCCCTATGTAGACCCGGACCGGACGGAAGCGACGGTCGGGAATCCGGAATTTATGCAAGCCGGTTACGAAGCGCAGCTCCGGTCGGTCGTCCTGCTGAAAAACCGGGCGGGAACCCTGCCCGCATCGACCCGCCGGAGCGTATATCTGCCCGAATGCGGACAATCCCGCCTACCTGTAGACACCTCTTTGGTCAAACAATATTACGAATTGGCAGAAAGCCCCGAAAATGCCGACTTCGCGATCGTTTTTATCGACGAACCCGACGGAGGCTGCGGATACGATGCGGCCGATCGGGAAAAGGGCGGCAACGGTTATGTCCCGATCAGCCTGCAATACGGCGACTACACGGCCCGCCACGCACGCCCCGAGAGTATTGCCGGCGGGGACCCGAAAGAACCGTCCATCGACCGGAGTTACCGCGGGAAAACCGTCCGGAGTTCCAACCGGGAAGAGTTGAAACGGGTACTCGGAACGAAACGGCAGATGGGAGACAAGCCCGTCGTGGCTGTCGTTTCCACGACCAGACCGTTCGTTCCGGCCGAATTCGAACCTTCGGCCGATGCCATACTGCTTGCTTTCGGGGTACAGCGTCAGGCCGTGCTGGATATTATCTCCGGCCGGCGGGAACCGTCGGCACTTCTGCCGATGCAATTGCCCGCAGACATGAAAACCGTGGAACAGCAGCATGAAGACGTTCCGAAAGATATGGTTTGTTATACGGACTCGGAAGGAAATACATATGATTTCGCTTTCGGGCTCGACTGGAAAGGTGTCATCCGGGATGCAAGAGTCGAAAAATACAAATAGTCAAGAAATCGCATGAAGAAGCTGTTTTCAATTATTGCACTTTGCCTCGTCGGTACCGCGACGAACGCCCAGGCCCCTTATGCCCAGTTTCAGGGCGGCATGATCGGCTGCATAGAGCCGCAGGGCTGGATCGAGGAATTCCTCCACCGCCAACAAACGGGACTTACGGGACATCCCGAGGCGATGTCCTATCCGTACGACTCCTGCCTTTGGGCGGGTGAGATCGGACGTAACACCGAAACCTACGGAAGCGACTGGTGGCGCTACGAGCAGACAGCCTATTACACCGACGGTCTGCTCCGCCTGGGTTACCTGCTCGGTGATCGGGAGATGATCGCCAAAGCCGAGGAGGGGATTCGCTACACGCTGGCCAACGCATCGTCCACAGGTGTTTTGGGCAACAAAGCGATTGAGTCGATGTGGCCCATGTGTGTCTACTTCCGGGTGCTGCAAGCCTATTACGAGCGCACGGGCGATCCGGCGATCCCCGCAGCCTTGGAAAGGCACTACATGAACTTTACGCAGGAGCAGGTCGAGAAATGGCGCAACATCGTCAGCATCGAGGGAATGTTGTGGACTTATGGCAAAACCGGCAATGCGAAGTTGCTGGATATTTGCGAAAGAGCCTACAATGGCGGAAAATTCGGGGACCTGACGCCCGCAGTCGCGGCCGGCGACGAACGGTTCGTCATGCATGGCGTCACCTGCATGGAAGAACTGAAACTCCCGATGCTGCTCTATGCTTATACGGGCAAACGATATTACCTGGACCTTGCACTCAACGCCGAACGCAAACTCACCCGCGACCACATGCTCCCCGACGGCGTTCCGGCCAGTGCAGAAGCGCTCGTCGGAAACGGGAACGTTATCAACAGTCACGAAACCTGCGACATTTCCGACTACACCTGGACGCTGGAGCAATTTCTCCTGACCACGGGCGAAGTCCGGTGGGCTGACAAAATAGAAAAAGCGGTCTTCAATGCCGGACCGGGAGCCGTTACCAAGGATTTCCGATCGTTGCAGTATTTTTCGTCCGTCAATCAGGTAATCGCAACGGGGCGTTCAAATCACAACGAATTCTTTCACGGTTCGACCTGGATGGCCTTCCGGCCGACGCATGAAACGGAGTGCTGCGCCGGAAACGTTCATCGTTTCATGCCCAATTACGTCGCACATATGTGGATACGCGGAAAAGACGGCTCTATTGCCGCCGCGCTCTACGGACCTTCGGCCGCAACATTCAAACTGCCGAACGGCCAACAATGCCGTATCGTACAGCAAACCTCATACCCGTTCGACGGAGAGATCGAGTTCTCCTTCGGTCTGAAAAACAGGACGAATATTTCGTTTCTGCTGCGCATTCCCACATGGTGCAGGGATGCCAAAATATATGTTAACGGCAAACTGTGGCGAGACGCATGTCCTGCCGGCACGTTCGTGACTCTCCGGCGCAAATTCAGGAACGGCGACCGGATTCGGTTGTGTCTCGGCATGCAACCCGCCATGAACACCGTTCCCGGACAGGGAATCTATGTGCAGCGCGGACCTTTGCTCTTCTCCTATCCTGTTCCTCAACGGAAAACAGCCGACCGGACGGTCTATGCGAATATGAACGGCAAAGTTCCCGGCAACCCCGAATTCGAATGCTGGAACATCGAGCCAGCCGGATCCTGGAACTATGCCCTTTGCTCCGATCCGGTCATACCCCTGAAGGTCGTTCGGACAAAATCCGCAGCCACAGGAAGCTATCCGTTCGATCCGAAACATACGCCCGTGAAAATCTCGGTTCCCGTCAAACAGATCGACTGGGAATTGGAAAAAGGACGCTACACGCCGCGTCTTCCGACCAAAGGGATAGCCTGCGCCGTATCCGACTGTATCGAATACCTCGAACTGATTCCCTACGGATGCACGGAACTCCGGCTTACTGTGTTCCCGCAATGCAATTAAGAATTCAAACCGAACCCGAAATGAACATTTTCCCGCTCCGACTTCTCGTCAACCGGACGATCCGAACCCTTTGTCCTGCACTCCTGCTGCTACCGATAGCCTGTAATGAAAGCGGACTCACGATCCGCGTCATCGATCCTTTGACCAATGTTCTTCCCGGAATCGTTTGCCCTCCTGCCGGGGACGATACCGTCCGCGTGGCCCGCGGCGAGAACGCCGTTCTGCAATTCGTTATCTCCGCAGACGACTCCGTCGCGGCAATGAATCCTGTCCTCCGGAGTCTCAAAACAAAGCAGGGAGCTTCGCTCGACAAAGCCGTTCTGGGCTGGGTCCGGAACGTACAGGCTTCCCACGCCTACGTGCCGGCGGCCCCCGACGCCCTGCAATCACCGTCCGGAGAATATCCCGATCCCATTCTGACCGACACCACCGTATCTATCGCCGCAGGCGGGACCGCTTCTCTCTGGTTGGACATTCCGATTCCGGCCGATGCCGAAGCGGGGCTTTACGAAGGATCGGTACGCATTTCCGGGCTAAAGAACGGAAAACGGATCGTTGCCGACCGACAATTCACCATACAAGTTTATCCGGTCACGCTTCCCAAGCAGTCGTTATTGGTTACCAACTGGTATTTCCCCGATAAATTCTCTTTTATGAACGACAACGAATACGTGGAGGACGATTCACCGGCCTATTGGGAATGTATGCGGCAGCTCGTCGAAACCGCCTCGGCCTATGGTCAGAACGTCTGGTTGCTCTACGAAACGGGAACGCCGGTTCCGACAGCCGATGGCAAAGGACTGACGTTCGATTTCTCACGGATGGACAAAACGATCGAATTCCTGCTCCGACATGCCGACGTACGGCTGATCGAGGCCAACCATTTCGCCAAGCGATCCCACAACGGATGGACCGATCCTTTCTGGGCCAACGTACCGGTCCCCGACGGCGAGGGCTCCTATGTTTACCAGCGTCTGCCTTATGACGACCCGCGCGTGCAACAATACATCGCAGCGTATTTCCCGGCTCTGCAGGAACACTTGCGTTCCAAAACGATCAATGACGGAAGCGGCCGCAGCTGGCTTGACATCTACACACAACACATTGCCGACGAACCGCTCGACGAAAATAAGACCTCCTGGGAAGGATTGGCCCACCAGGTAAAACAGGCTGCCCCCGATATCCGAATCATCGAAGCTTACCGCTCTTCGTCCTACGACCCGGCGCTGATCGACATTCTGGTGCCGCAACTCGACGAATTCGCTTGGGAAATCTATCGGACAATGCCTGCCGGACATAGTTGCTGGTTTTACACTTGCATGTATCCCCGGGGGAATTTCGCAAACCGTTACGTAACACTGCCGCTCATTAAGACACGCCTGCTGCATTGGATAAACTACAAATACGGCTCTCCGGGATACCTTCACTGGGGCTTCAATGCATGGGGAGCGAACGGCGATCCTTTCGGGGATGTTTCCGCCCCCGCCAATGACTGGCCCGGCGGTGACTCGCATATCGTCTACCCCGGTTACCGGAAACTCTATCCTTCGATCCGGCTGACTGCCATGCGTGACGGCATTCGCGACTACGACCTACTGAAAATGGTTGAGGCCCGGGATTCAATCCGTGCGCAGGCTTTCGTCAATGCAATCATATTCGATTTCGACCGGTACGACACGTCAGTGTCCAGATTCCGGCAGATTCGCCGGGAAATATTGGATTTTTTGGAAGACATGCATTAATCGGAATATTCAAGCAGTCAATCTCTGATTCAGTTCAGCAGATAAAATAATCCCGTTTGTCAGTTTTCGGTCGGTATTCATGACATCGGTTAAAAAGGCGTTCGACTCGGGAGCGATCCCGGCCTCGCAGAGCGAGCACCTTTCGTATGCCGAAAAGTTTTTCGGCATACAAAGGTACAGCTCGCTGTTATCTGGCGATAACAAAAATCCGCGGCGGAAATTTTTTGTGAAAACTTTGAAAAACCTCCGCTACGGCTTTCGAGGACGGGTCTTTCCCGGTTGCAATATTACAACCGTCCGGGCGCCAAAACAAGCTCTAGGTGCGGACTGGAGCGGTCGTGGCCGGACATCAAAACCGAGGTATTTCAGTCGGTGGTATCCTGCATCATGAAAGGTAGGTTTTCTTGTTCCGTTCATTATTCCGATATAAACTGCGTGAAGCAGAAAATGGTATTTTGAATGGTTTAAACCATAAAACCAGACACACACGCTTTACAAGCATAAAGCGAACGTTCAATCTTAAAAACATTGTACCATGGATTCATTAAAAGAAACCGACAACCTCGCAACAAAACCATCGAAGCGTCCCCGTATCGAAGTCGACGAAGAATTGATGCGTCAGATGATCGCCGGACAGGCCCCTTTGGATTCGAAAGTCATCCGCCGGATTCCCGAACCGGAAGCGGAAAATACGGACGCTCCCGAGGGAAAGACATCGGAAACGGTATCCGGAGCATCGGCTCCGACTGCTGAAAGGACAGACGCCAATACCCAAACGAGTGACGTAAAGGAGCTGGCCGGATTCCGTCGCAAAAAGATTCCGCTGCCGGATTTCGAACGCACGTTCTTTGCCCCGGCGGACTGCCGTAACCGTTCGGCGATCTATATCAGTGCGGCAACCAAGTACAAAGTATCGGCAATCCTCCACTTATTGGGAATGAGAATACAAGGCTTACAGCTTTGGTCGACAATATGCTGCGCTTTGTAATCGGAATTTACAGCGACGAGTTGAATTATCTCCACGAGAAGAAGAACAACAGACGACTATTTTAAACAGACAATGCGATAAGCGATTACTTTGGGTTTCTGATATGGACGTAGCGAAGCGACTGGCATCCGAACCGCAGAATGTCGCCTTTTCCGCCGATGTCTTTCGGATTAGCCGTCGCTCTCTTCTTTCAGAGTTGGACATTGGAACCGTTCGCCAATTTGGTCCTCTATTCGGCTTATCGCATTATCTATCATTTGGTTTGTCACCTTGGCATAAATCTGAGTCGTGGTCGTATATTTGTGTCCCAACATTTTTGACACTGTTTCCAGCGGAATGCCGTTCATCAAGGAGACCGTCGTTGCAAAGGTATGTCTCGCCATGTGGAATTTCAGATTCTTGGTAATTTCGCATTGTCTGGCGATATGTTTCAGGCAGACATCCGAGGATTTCAATGAAGCTACCGGAAAAACCTTTCCCGGATTCTCGGGAAAGAGCCGGTTGAATCGGTTGGCAGGAATACGATACTTTTCAAGAATAGCTTTCGCAACCGGAAGTAGTTTTACCGTAAACGGTACTTTCGTTTTCTGACGGATACTGCTAATCCACCATGCTCCGTTCGGAGTTTGTTTCAACTCCTCATAACTCAGTTTGGCCAGATCGGCATAGGACAGGCCCGTAAAACAACAGAACAGAAACATATCCCGTGTCCGATCCTGACGCTGCTGCTTGACTTTGCCGATAATTAGTTTATTGATTTCTTCTTCGGTGAGATATTCAATTTCCGGCTGGTCGGCAAAGTAGTAGTAATAGGCAAACGGATTCTTCTCCATTTGCCCGTCGTTAAACGCTTTCTTGACGATATGCTTCAGTGATTTGATCTCAACGCTGATCGTCGTGTCGGCAAGGCCCCTGACATGTTTCAGATAGGCGGCAAACTTCTCTGCAAAAGACTGATCCAGTTCCACAAGGGGTATATCCTTGACTTTATAGTCCTGACAGATGAAAAGACTCAAATCGCGTCGTAGCGTTTGATAACGGAATAAGGAATGGATAGTACGGTCCACATCTATACGGTTCTTGTACTCTTTGCAGAATTCATCGCATAACTCCAGTAACAGTTTATACCTTTTACTGAAACCCAGATAGGCGTTCTTCACCTTATCGGCGGAAACATATCCGTCACGGTCGCAGATAGACTGGTAATGCTTTCCGATCTGGATACGAATATTATCCAGATAGCGGTTGATACGGTCGGCTTCGAGGCTTTTGCCTTTGGCGCGACCGCCCTTCACCTCCCACAGATGGGGAGGAACGCTAAGTTTGGCGCTGAACTGGGAGATCGTACCGTTGACGGTAATACGGCCCATGACGGGAACAACCGGCTGAACTTTGTGTTTGTCCTTTTTGAGGTAGAACAGAACCTTGAATGTACTGCGCATACTCCGATGAAATTTGGGGGTTAAAACTAATTTCCTCAGAGTTGTCTGTCAAGATGAAGCGCGATGCAAGAAATTGCAAACGAATATTTTATGCAAAATACAGCAAAACAGACGAGGTAACGATCTGGAAACCGTAACCTCGTCTGGAATTACCTTATTATGCTTGGAATCCCTCGAAGAAGAAACCCTGTGCAAAGATTAAATCGCTGAATATTTAATATTTACACCATTTTCTCCTCTCGGGAAACGAATGGGTAGTACTCAGGTACATTCCATTCGCCCCGTTCGAGAGATGTGCGGAAATATCCGCTTATAAATGGGAATCCGTTACATCATGCTGCCCATACCGCCTGCGGGCATCGCCGGCATGGCGGGAGCGTCGGACTTCTTCTCGGCCAGCACGCACTCCGTGGTGAGGAACATCGAGGCGATCGACGCGGCGTTCTCCAGCGCTACGCGCGACACCTTCGTCGGGTCGATGATACCGGCTTTCAGCAGGTCCTCGTACTTGTCGTCGCGGGCGTTGTAACCGAAGGCGTCCTTGCCCTCCTTCACCTTGTTGACGACCACCGAGCCTTCACCGCCGGCGTTCTCGACGATCTGGCGGAGCGGCTCCTCGATGGCGCGTTTCACGATCTGGATACCCGTTGTCTGGTCCTCGTTCTGGCCCTTCAGGCCTTCGAGAGCCGCCGTGGCACGGATGTAAGCCACGCCGCCGCCCGGAACGATACCTTCCTCGACGGCTGCGCGCGTTGCGGCCAGCGCGTCGTCGACACGGTCCTTCTTCTCCTTCATCTCGACCTCCGTGGCGGCTCCGACGTAGAGCACGGCGACACCGCCGGCCAGCTTGGCCAGACGCTCCTGCAACTTCTCCTTGTCATAGTCCGACGTAGCCTTGTCGATCGACGAGCGGATCTGGGCCACACGGGCTGCGATCTCCTCCTTCTTGCCGGCGCCGTCGACGATGGTGGTGTTCTCCTTGTTGAGCGTCACCTTGTCGGCCGAACCCAGCATCTCCAGCGTCGTATCCTCGATCTTCATGCCCTTGTCGGCCGAGATCACGGTCGCACCCGTCAGGACGGCGATGTCTTCGAGCATCTCCTTGCGGCGGTCACCGAAGCCCGGAGCCTTGCAGGCGGCGATCTTCAGCGTGCCGCGGAGTTTGTTGACAACCAGCGCCGAAAGGGCCTCGCCGTCGACATCCTCGGCGATGATCAGCAGCGCACGGCCGTTCTGGGCCACCGGCTCCAGCACGCCCATCAGCTCCTTCATCGTCGAAACCTTCTTGTCCGTGATCAGGATATAGGGCTTTTCGAGCTGCGCCTCCATCTTTTCCGTGTCGGTGATGAAGTAAGCCGAAATGTAACCGCGGTCGAACTGCATGCCCTCGACCACCTCGACATGGGTCTCGGTTCCCTTGGCCTCCTCGACGGTGATGACACCCTCGTTGTTGACCTTGGCCATCGCCTCGGCGATCAGCTTACCGATCGTCTCGTCGTTGTTGGCCGAAATGGTGGCCACCTGCTCGATCTTGGCGAAATCCGAGCCGACCTCCTGGCTCTGCTTCCGCAGCGACTCCACGACCGTCGCAACGGCCTTGTCGATACCGCGTTTCAGGTCCATCGGGTTGGCTCCGGCCGTCACGTTCTTCAGGCCGACGCCGATGATCGACTGCGCCAGCACGGTTGCGGTGGTCGTACCGTCGCCCGCATCGTCGTTGGTCTTCGAAGCGACCTCGCGGACCATCTGGGCGCCCATGTTGGCGAAAGCGTCCTCCAGTTCCACCTCCTTGGCCACCGTCACACCGTCCTTGGTGATCTGCGGAGCGCCGAATTTCTTGTCGATGATCACGTTGCGGCCTTTGGGACCGAGCGTTACCTTAACGGCGTTCGACAGCGCGTCGACACCCTCCTTGAGCAGTTCGCGCGCCTCTACGTTATATTTAATATCCTTTGCCATGACTGTTTATCGAATTTAGATGATTGCCAAAATATCGTTCTGTTTCATAATGAGGTAGTCCACGCCGTCGACCTGGATTTCCTGACCGGCATACTTGCCGTAGAGCACCTGGTCGCCCTCCTTGACCTCCATCTTGACCTCCGAGGTTCCGGGGCCTACTGCAACGACTTTGCCTGCCAGCGGTTTCTCCTTGGCCGTGTCGGGGATGATCAATCCGCCGGCCGTCTTCTCCTCCGCGGGATTCGGGAGAATCAGCACGCGGTCCGATAATGGTTTTACGTTCATAGCTTTGTGTTTTAAATTTGTTTGATATAATATGTTTCATTCGCTTTCGCAACCTCTATCCCATCAATAGATGTGCCAACCGTTTTTTGGCAGATTTTGCGTGACAAACGAGCAGAGGCGACTGCCATTTTGTCATTTCCGCCATTTCCGGACGATTTTTCAGCCGTTTTTTTTGCACGGACCGAAAAATCGTATTACATTTGCATCCCGATACGACGAACACGTATCACACGGTGGATGTAGCTCAGTCGGTTAGAGCGTCGGATTGTGGTTCCGAAGGTCGAGGGTTCGAGCCCCTTCTTCCACCCGAAAAGGTCTTCTTGCGAAGACCTTTTTTCGTTGGCATGTGCAGACAGTTCAATTGGCCGACACGGAACATGCGATACGAATCCGTCGGGCGACATCGCCTCCGTGCTCCGGTTCCCGGGGCTGCATCATAAAAAAACCGGACGCCTCGCGGCATCCGGTTCTCTTTATATTCCGGCAGCAAATTACTTGCGGTAGATCTTCGTGTAGCCGTAGATAGCCTCGTCGCCGAGTTCCTCCTCGATGCGGAGCAGCTGGTTGTACTTGGCCATACGGTCCGAACGCGAAGCCGAACCGGTCTTGATCTGACCCGAGTTCGTAGCCACGGCGATGTCGGCGATGGTCGAATCCTCGGTCTCGCCCGAACGGTGCGACGTCACCGACGTATAGCCGGCGCGGTGAGCCATCTCGATGGCGTCGAGCGTCTCGGTCAGCGTACCGATCTGGTTTACCTTGATCAGGATCGAGTTGGCGCAGCCCATTTCGATACCCTTCTTCAGGAAGTCCACGTTGGTGACGAACAGGTCGTCGCCCACGAGCTGGCACTTGTCGCCGATCTCGGCGGTCAGCATCTGCCAGCCTTCCCAGTCGTTCTCCGACATGCCGTCCTCGATCGAGTCGATGGGGTATTTGGCGACGAGTCCCTTCAGGTACTCCACCTGCTCCTTCGACGTACGCTTGGCGCCCTTCTCACCCTCGAACTTGGTGTAGTCGTAAACGCCGTCCTTGTAGAACTCCGACGAAGCGCAGTCCATGCCGATCGACACGTCGCCGCCCTCGCACTTGCGGCCGGGCTTGTAGCCGGCCATCTTGATGGCCTCGATGATCGACTCGATGGCATCCTCCGTGCCGTTGAGCGCGGGAGCGAAACCACCCTCGTCGCCTACGGCCGTCGAGAGGTTACGGTTGTGGAGCACCTTCTTCAGGTTGTGGAACACCTCGGCGCCCATGCGGATGCCCTCCTTGAACGAAGGAGCGCCCACGGGACGGATCATAAACTCCTGGAATGCGATCGGAGCGTCCGAGTGCGAACCGCCGTTGATGATGTTCATCATCGGAACGGGCAGCGTCTTGGCGTTCGCGCCGCCGATATAGCGATAGAGCGGCATGCCGAAATAGTCGGCGGCAGCGCGGGCAACGGCCAGCGACACGCCGAGGATGGCGTTTGCGCCGAGCTTCGACTTGGTGGGGGTTCCGTCGAGGGCGATCATGGCCTTGTCGATGCCCACCTGGTCGGCTACGTTCATGCCGATGACGGCCGGAGCGATCACTTCGTTAACGTTCTTCACGGCGTTCAGGACGCCTTTGCCCAGGTAACGGCTCTTGTCGCCGTCACGAAGCTCAAGGGCCTCGTTCTCGCCCGTCGACGCTCCGCTCGGAACGGCAGCGCGGCCGAATGCGCCCGATACGGTACGAACTTCGACCTCGATGGTCGGATTGCCTCGCGAGTCGAGGATTTCCCTTGCGTGAATCTCTACAATCTGCATAGTTGTAATAATTTGAATTTTATGGTGTTTGAATGCTAATTCCCTGAATCGGCACGGCAAAGGTACAAAATAATTGTGAATTGCAGTTTCATTATTGTTATTTTTTTCACGACAACAGCATTCGTTTCCGCGGATTTTTCTACAAATATCGTATCTTTGTGCCGCGGCACAGACGCATAACCTGTAAACGACTTTCAATCAATGCGAAAAGTTCTTTCGTTCTCGCTCTTTCTGATGCTGGGCCTCGTCGCCTCGCAGCTGCTTCCCGGCGCACTCGGCACGGCCTATCCGGGTTTCAAGGCGACTGCCGACACCCTGCTCTACATCTGCCTGGGATTCATTATGATCAACGTCGGACGGGAGTTCGAAATCGACAAGTCGCGCTGGCGCTCCTACACCGCCGATTACTTCATCGCCATGGCCACCGCAGCGCTGCCGTGGCTGCTGATCGTCCTCTACTATATTTTCGTACTGCTGCCCTCCGACCTCTGGACCGACTCCGCGGCGTGGAAGGAGAATCTGCTGCTGAGCCGTTTCGCGGCCCCGACCTCGGCCGGTATCCTCTTCACGATGCTCGCCGCGTTAAGCCTGAAAAACAGTTGGATATACCGTAAGATCCAGGTGCTGGCTATCTTCGACGACCTGGACACCATCCTGCTGATGATCCCGCTGCAAATCCTGATGATCGGCCTCAAATGGCAGATGTTCGCCATCGTGGGCGTGGTCGTCGTACTGCTTATCGCAGGCTGGCGGTGGCAGGCGCGGTGGAACGTCCGGCAGGACTGGAAACGCATCCTGGGGCTTTCGGCGGTGGTCTGCGCCCTGACACAGGCGCTCTACATCGTCACCGCGCGGTGGTACGGACCAGAAAACAGCATACACATCGAGGTGCTGCTTCCGGCCTTCGTGATCGGCATGCTGATGAAGCACAGGGAGATCGACACCCCGACCGAACGCCGCGCCGCAACGGGCATCTCGTTCCTGTTCATGCTGCTTGTCGGCATGAGCATGCCGCTCGTGACGGGCGCTTCGGCGGCAGACGCCGCCGCGGCCGCCACCTCCATCACGGCGTCGCAGCCGATGATGCCGTGGGGCGTGCTGATCCTGCACGTCGTGGCCGTTTCGGCGCTCTCGAACATTGGGAAGCTGGTCCCGGTCTTCTTCTACCGCGACCGGAAACTGAACGAGCGGCTCGCACTCTCGATCGGCATGTTCACCCGCGGCGAGGTGGGCGCAGGCGTCATCTTCATCGCCCTGGGATACAGCCTCGGCGGCCCGGCGCTGATCATCTCGGTGCTGACGCTGGTGCTGAACCTGATCCTCACGGGCGGCTTCGTCGTCTGGGTCAAGAAACTGGCCCTGAAAAGCTGCACACCCGAAGCATAATTTCATCGACCTCCATGAAAAGATACGCATTCATCCTGCTCGTCCTGCTGTCGGCGGGAGCCGTCCGGGCGCAGCGGTATGAGAAGAACATCCTGGGCGTCCGCGCCGGCGTCAACGTGTCGACCTGCGCCATCTCGATCGAAGACGTGCGGATAAACACCGGTTCGCGCGCGGGATTCCACTTCGCCGTGACGGACCAGATCCTGCTCCACCGCAGCCTTCCCCTCTACCTCGAAACGGGCATCGGCTTTTCGAGCCGCGGCGGCAGGGCCGCCGCCGAAATCTATGGCGACATCTACAACATGACCATGCGTCCGTTCTACATGCAGGTCCCCCTGCTCGTCAACTACCATTTCCACATCCGGGATCTCCTCACGATCCAGCCCTTCGCGGGCATATACGGCGGCGTGGGCATCCGGGGCGCGATGAAGACCGAATACGGCAACGAGGATATGTTCAGCGCCCCGGGCTTCCTCTCCCGCATGGATTTCGGCGTGCGCGCGGGCGCCGGGTTCGTCATCAGACGCATCTACCTGGGCATAAGCTACGACATCGGCTGCCGCGACCTGTTCCGGGGCGGCGAATTCTTCGGCTACGCACTCCAGCCCGAAAGCGCCGAAATACGCAACAACTGCCTGACCGTAAACATCGGTTACAATTTCTGACATCCGATAGCTATCCTGCTAAAGCAAAAGCATTTACGGATATTTTGCTTCATTGTCCGTAAAAAATTTCGGGGGGGGGGATTTTTCGAAAAAATTATCCTATATTTGCCACGTATACAAACCCAAACCCATTCATTATGAAAAAAGTATTGCTTATCGTGGCCGCCATCCTGCTGGCAAATGCCGTTTCGGCGCAAAACTACGAAAAGAACATCCTGGGCGTCCGCGCCGGACTGAACCTGTCGAGCTACTCGATTTCGGCCGGAGGTGCGTCCATCAGCACCGACTCGCGGGCCTCGTTCCACGTCGCCGTGACCGATCAGATCCTGCTTTGCAACAAACTACCCTTCTACCTCGAAACCGGGCTTGCCTTCTCGAGCCGCGGCGGCAAGGTCGACGGCGTGAGCTTCCGCCCCTCCTACCTGCAAATCCCCGTGCTGGTGAACTACCACTTCAACATCAAGGACATCGTTACGATCCAACCCTTCGCAGGTCTTTACTACGGGCTCGGCATCGGCGGCAAAGTGAAGGTCGGCGACGAGAAGGGCGACATCTTCGGAGACGAAGGCGGGTTGAAACGTTCCGATCTGGGCGTGCGTCTGGGCGCCGGCGTCGTCTGGAAACGCATTTACTTCGGACTGGGCTACGACATCGGCTGCCTGAATCTGGTCAAGGAGAGCGACGGCGAGGGCACGATGCGCAACAACTGCTTCACGATCAGCGTCGGATACAATTTCTAATCCGCCCCTGCGCCAATAAAAAAGGGACGTCCCTCGTCGGGCGTCCCTTTTCCGTTCCGCATAAACGGTCATTCCCGCAGCAGCACCGACGAATCGCCGTAGCTCAAAAAGCGGAAGCCGTGGCCGAGGGCGTAGTCGTAAATCCGCCGCCACCCGTCGCCCACAAAGGCCGAAACCAGCAGCAGCAGCGTCGATTTGGGCTGGTGGAAATTGGTGACGATATTGTGCACGATGCGGAACTCGTAGTCCAGCGGCGTGATCATGATCTGCGTCGAGGCTTTCAGCCGGTCCAGCCCCTCGCGCTCCATATACCCCGACAACTCCTGCAACGCCTCGCGGCCCGAAAACTCCGCGGGAATGTCGTACAGCTCCCACTGCCCCACGACCCGCCCGGCATCGGGCGTCCCGGCCGTGCGGATGCGCCACGCAAGGGCCGCAAGCGATTCCAAAGTACGCACCGAGGTGGTTCCCACGGCGGTGATATGCCCCCACTTCTCCAGCAGGCGGGCCACCGTCGCACGGCGCACCTCGAAATGCTCGGTGTGCATCGGATGCCGCGCGGCGTCCTCGTCCTTGACGGGCAGGAACGTGCCCGCCCCGACATGGAGCGTCACCTCCTCGAAGGCGAATCCGCGCGCCTTCATCTCCCCGATCAGCTCGGGCGTGAAATGCAGCCCGGCGGTCGGTGCGGCCACCGAACCTTCGAACTTCGAATAGACCGTCTGGTAGCGCGTGTTGTCGATCTCCTCGCTCTCGCGGTTCAGGTAGGGCGGAATCGGAATCCGCCCGAGGTATTCGAGCAGCTGCCCGAAGGTCATCGGGGCCGTCCACTCGAAACGCACGACGCACTCGCGGCCGTGGTCCTCGACGATCCATGCACGAAGGTGCTCGGCGCAGCCCCCGCGTTCGAAATTGATCTCCACGTACCCCTCTTTCCACTTCTTGCGGTTGCCCACGATGCACGACCATGTGCAGCCGCCCGTGACGGCGAACGCCCGCTCGTAGTCGGCCGGGTCGTGCGGCTCGAGACAGAAGACCTCGATGCGCGCCCCGGAGAGCTTGTGCATGACGATCCGCGCCCGGATCACCTTCGTGTTGTTGAAAACCAGCAGCTCCCCGGCCGGCAGCACGTCGCCGATGTCGGCGAAACGCTTTTCCGCGATTTCTCCGCCGCGCCAGACGAGCAGCTTCGAGGCGCTGCGCTCGGCGAGCGGGAATTTGGCGATCCGCTCGTCCGGAAGGTCGTAATCGAAGCGGCTGATGTCGATATGTCGTTCCATATTTTGCCCGAAATTATGCGGCAAAGTTACTATTTTTTGTAACTTTGCGGCGCTGCAAGGCAATAGAAAAAGGAAAAACCCATGAAAACCGACTTTCTGGTTATCGGTTCCGGCGCCGCGGGCCTTTCGTTCGCGCTGAAAGCCGCAGCCCACGGACACGTTACGATCGTCACCAAGGGCGCGATCGAAGAGTGCAACACCAATTATGCACAAGGCGGCATCTGCTCGGTAACGTACGCCCCCGACACATTCGAGAAACACATCCGCGACACGCTGATCTGCGGCGCAGGCAAATGCGACGAGAAGGCCGTGGAACTGGTCGTGCGGCGGGCCCCGGAACTGATCGCCGACCTCATAGCCTGGGGCACGCGTTTCGACAAGACCCCCGACGGGCGTTTCGAGCTCAACCGCGAAGGCGGACACTCGGAGCACCGCATCCTCCACCACGAGGACCTCACGGGAGCCGAGATCGAACGGGCGCTCGTGCAGTCGGTGAGGGAGCATCCGAACATCACGGTTCTCGAACGCCACTTCGCCATCGACCTGCTGACGCAGCACCATCTGGGCGAATTCGTCACGCGCCACACGCGCGGACTGGCCTCGTTCGGGGCCTACGTCCTGAATCTCGACACCAACGAGATCGAGACCATGCTTTCGAAATTCACCGTCGTGGCCACGGGCGGCTGCGGCAACGTCTACTCCACGACCTCGAACCCCGTGGTCGCCACGGGCGACGGCATCGCCATGTGCCACCGCGCCAAGGCGATGACCGAGAACATGGAATTCATCCAGTTCCACCCCACGACGCTCTACAACCCCGGCGAGAAGCCCAACTTCCTGATCACCGAAGCCATGCGCGGCTTCGGGGCCATCCTGCGGCTGCCCGACGGCAAGGAGTTCATGGACAAATACCACCCGATGAAATCCCTCGCGCCGCGCGACGTGGTGGCCCGCGCCATCTACCGCGAGATGACCAAACGGGGTTCCGACTTCGTCTACCTCGACGTGACGCACAAGAACCCCGAGGCCGTGAAGAGCCATTTCCCGAACATCTACGAGAAATGCCGCTCGATCGGCATCGACATCACCAAAGACTGGATTCCCGTGACCCCTGCGGCGCACTACTGCTGCGGCGGCGTGAAGGTCGACACCAACGGCGAAACCTCCGTGAAACGGCTCTACGCGCTGGGCGAGACCTCGTGCACGGGACTGCACGGCGCCAACCGCCTGGCCTCGAACTCGCTGATCGAAGCGGTGGTCTACGCCGACCAGGCCGCGCGCCACACGGCGTCGCTGCTGGAGAAAGTCGATTTTCAGGAGGGCATTCCCGACTGGGATTTCGAAGGCACGCAGCACACCGAGGAGATGCTGATGATCATCCAGTCGAAGCGCGAGATGCAGACGATCATGTCCAACTACGTGGGCATCGTGCGGTCGAACCTCTCGCTCAAGCGCGCCATGCACCGGCTGGAAATTCTCTGGCAGGAGACCGAGGAACTTTACAACAAGACCAAGCCCAACCGCGAACTGTGCGAGCTGCGGAACATGATCGCCATCGCCTACCTGGTCATCAAGCAGGGCCGCGAGATCAAGGAGTCGGTGGGCTGCCATTACAATGCGGATTATCCAAAGGAGGGATAATCCGCATAATTAAGAATTAAGAATTAAAAATGAAAAATTTAAAAATGGGATTCGCAGGCAAACCGTCCAAAGCACAGGTTTTTCGATAACGCATGTCAAAAAACCGTCTCTTTCACAATCGCCAAGGAGGCTATTTTTCATTTTTAATTCTTAATTTTTAATTGCGCAAGTCATGACACAACAGGAAGAGATAACCCGGCGGCGGACCTTCGCCGTCATCGCCCACCCCGACGCGGGCAAAACCACCCTTACGGAAAAACTGCTGCTGTTCGGCGGCGCCATCCATGTGGCCGGAGCCGTCAAGAGCAACAAGATCAAGAAGGGCGCCACGTCCGACTTCATGGAGATCGAACGCCAGCGAGGCATCTCGGTGGCCACGGCCGTGATGGGATTCGAATACCGGGGCTGCAAGATCAACATCCTCGACACCCCGGGCCACGAGGATTTCGCCGAGGACACCTACCGCACGCTGACGGCCGTCGACTCGGTGATCATCGTCATCGACGGCGCCAAGGGCGTCGAGGCCCAGACCCGCAAGCTGATGGAGGTCTGCCGCATGCGCCAAACCCCCGTGATCGTCTTCATCAACAAGCTCGACCGCCCGTCGAAAGAGCCGTTCGACCTGCTGGACGAGGTGGAGAAGGAACTGCATATCCGCGTGCGGCCGCTGGCCTTCCCGATCTCGAACGGACCCACGTTCAAGGGCGTCTACAACCTTTACGAGAAGAACCTCTCGCTCTTCACGTCGGACGAAAAGCTCACGGCCGACGCCTCGACGGCCGAAATCTCGGACCTCGCCTCGCAGGAACTCGAAGGCTACATCGGCGAGAAGTTCGCCGCCCAGCTGCGTTCCGACGTGGAACTGGTCGAGGGCGTCTACGACCAGTTCGACCGCGACGCCTACCTGCGGGGCGAACTGGCCCCGGTGTTCTTCGGCTCGGCGGTGAACAATTTCGGCGTGCGCGAACTGCTCGAATGCTTCGTGCGCATCGCCCCCTCGCCGCGCCCGGCGCCGACCGAAACCCGGCAGGTGGAGCCTGCGGAGCCGAAAATGACCGGCTTCGTCTTCAAGATCCACGCCAACATGGACCCCAACCACCGCGACCGCATCGCGTTCCTGAAGATCTGTTCCGGCACGTTCGAACGGAATAGGAACTACCTCCACGTACGCAGCGGCAAGCAGCTGAAATTCTCCTCCCCGACGGCCTTCATGGCCGAGAAAAAGTCGGTGATCGACTTCGCCTATCCGGGCGACATCGTGGGTCTGCACGACACGGGGAACTTCAAGATCGGCGACACCTTCACCGAAGGCGAGAAGCTCCGCTTCACCGGAATTCCGTCGTTCGCCCCCGAGCAGTTCCGCTACATCGAGAACGCCGACCCGCTGAAATTCAAGCAACTGGCCAAAGGCATCGACCAGCTGATGGACGAGGGCGTGGCGCAGCTGTTCACAAGCTCGCTCAACGGCCGCAAGATCATCGGCACGGTGGGCGCGCTCCAGTTCGAGGTCATCCAGTACCGTCTGGAGCACGAGTACAACGCCGCGTGCCGCTGGGAGCCGATCTCGATCTACAAGGCCTGCTGGATCGACAGCGACAACGCCGCGCAGTTGGCCGACTTCAAGCGCCGCAAGCACACCAACATGGCCGTGGACAAGCACGGCCGCGACGTTTTCCTCGCCGACACCAGCTACGGGCTGGCTCTCGCGCAGGAGA
Organism: Alistipes sp. 56_sp_Nov_56_25; assembly: GCF_001915285.1. NCBI lineage: Bacteria > Pseudomonadati > Bacteroidota > Bacteroidia > Bacteroidales > Rikenellaceae > Alistipes > Alistipes sp. 56_sp_Nov_56_25. The sequence goes on along the minus strand of NZ_MNQF01000066.1, from coordinate 32,703 downwards.
ACTTCAAGGATATCCGCTTCCACTTCACCTCGGAGTTTTAGGACGCCGCCTGACACTAAAAAACCGCCGGAGCATTCGACTCCGGCGGTTTTTCACATCAGGCTGCCGCACATCAGATCATCGGGACCTCGATGACCAGCAGCCGTGCGTTTTCGGAAGCGCGGATCAGAAAATCGTCGGCGTCCGATATGCCCATGCCGTCACGGGGACCGAGCGGTTCGCCCGCGACCTCGGCCGTGCCTTCGATCACGAAAACATAGGCCCCGTTGCCGTGAAGGTTCATGCGATACCGGGCTTCCCGCCCGGCGTCGAGGTCGAGCGTATGGAACCATGCCGTCTGGTGAATCCATCCCACGTGTTCCCCGCCGCGGCCTTCGGGAGCCACGATCAGCCGGAACTCATTGCGCTTCGCGGGCGCGAGTTCGATCTGGTTGTAACGGGGCGTATGGCCCTCGGCGTCGGTGATGACCCAGATCTGCAGGAACTTCACCGGCTCCTCGCGGCTGGCGTTCATCTCGCTGTGCGTGATGCCCGTACCGGCGGTCATCACCTGCAATTCGCCCGGCTTGAGGAGCTGCATGTTGCCCATGCTGTCGCCGTGCCTCAAGGCGCCCGAGAGAACGAGCGAAACGATCTCCATATTCTCGTGGGGATGCGTTCCGAACCCCTCGCCCGGGGCCACGGTATCGTCGTTGAGCACGCGCAGGGCGCCGAAATGAATCCGCCCGGGATCGTAGTATCCGGCGAAGCTGAAAGTATGGTGGGTCCGGAGCCAGCCGTGATCGGCATACCCGCGGGTCGCGGCTCTGTGAATCGTCTTTTTCATAATTTGCATTCATTCAATAATCATTGAATACAAACGCAAATCATATGCCGGTTATTGCGTCACTCCAACTCCAGGTTGCTCACCCGGTCGGTCGTCGCGAACCCGAAATCGGGATAGACGTAAAGCCCGAAACGCGGCTCGGTCTCGCCGTGCGTATAGGCCCAGATCGAAGCGTAGTCCTCGGGGTCCTCGCCCATCTTGCCCAGCTGGCGCAGGTAGGCGGCCAGCGACTTGTTCTCGACGATGAAGATTTCGCCCATACTGTCGATGATCGGGCTGTGGCGGCGCGTCCGGTCGTGGTCGAAACGCAGCAGACGCTTGCCCTCGGCCGTGATGCCCACCAGCCGGAACGACATGCTCTTGCCGATGGCCGGGAGGTTCAGCACGCTGCGGTCCGTGGCCAGAAACGGCAGGTGGTGACGGCGCATGAAGCGGCGGATTTTCGCAGCCGTATCCGTCCCGTCGGCCAGCAAATCGTCGAGTTCGGCCGCCTGCTCCGGAGTGAGCCGCCCGTAAACCTTCTCCTCGACCTGCTCCTGCATCGAGCGGCTGTTGGGGGTGAAAACGGCGTAATTCTCCTGAAACCCCTTGACCGAGAAGGTGTAGTAGCAGACCACGCCGAGCGAATTGAGCACCTGGCGCAGGCGTGTGGTGTGCCCGCGGCGCGAAGCGGCCACGGTGTAGACCAGCTGGTTGGTGATGAGCCACCCCGCCGAAAGGATCTTCCGGATGGCCTCCTCGGCTTCGGGCGTCACTTCGAGCGGCGTCTGGAAATGGGTCTGGATGATGAACTGCTTCACGCCGACGGCCGAGGCCTTCTCGCGGAATTCGCGGAGGATTTCGACCAGTTCGTCGTTGACGCGCATCGGCAGATAGGCCGGCAGGCGCGACCCGAGGCGCACGCGCTGCAATTCGGCGTACTTCTCCCCGTCGGGGCGTCGGGCATTGGCCCGGCGCTTGCGGCCGGCCATGCGGCAGACCGCTTCGAGAATGTTACGCAGGGTTTTGTTCTGGCTCATCAGGGCGTCGCCGCCCGTGATGAGGATGTCGCGCAGCTGGGTGTCCTCCTCGAAATAGTTCATCAGGCGGCGCAGCTTGTGGTCCCAGCTCTCCTTGGGGCGCAGGGTCTCGAATTCGAAATTGAGGCGTTCGCTCTGGAAGTCGTACATGCGCTGGCACGAGGCGCACAGCCCGCCGCAGGCGCGGCCCATCGTGTCGGGAATCAGGATCGCCACCTCCGGGTAACGGCGGTGGATGTTGTGTCCGTCGGGCAGCAGCCACCCGGCGGCATTGGGTCGTCCGGCCTCGACGACGTCCTCGCGCTCCCAGGCGCGGATCTGCCCGTAGGTTTCGACCAGCTGCGGCGAATAAAGAATGTAACTGCGGATGGCGGCATCGTCGTAGCCGCCGCCCGTGACGTCGAGCAGCGAAAGGTAATAGGGCGTGGCGAAGAAGGGCATTCCCTTCTTGCGGGCCTTCGAGAGCAGATACATCGTCTCCGACGAGAGCGAGCCAGCCAGAAAGCGGTTCAGTTCCGAGGGGCTTTTCACGGCCATCGCCAGCTGGAAGCGAAAATCGCCCCACCAGGCGGCCACCTGCCGGTACTTCTCCTCGTAGGTCATGCCGTCGGCGAACTGGAAGCGCGACGGAACCTTCGACTTGCGGTTCTCGATCTTCTGGATCAGCAGGTGGAGCATCCGTTCGCGGTTGTCGGCGCGGATGGCCCGCACCCCGTCGTCCTGTCCCGAGAGCCAGCGTTCGGTGCGGCTGCGCACGCGCTGGGGCGAAGGCAGCGGAATCTCCGGAGCATCCAGCAGGCGGAAGAGATGGTACAGATCGACGAACAGGTCGGAAGGCATTTCGGGGTTTTCGAGCCTTCCGGTAAGAAACTGCCACAGCAGCGTGAGGGTCCTGACTTCCAGCTGCCGGTCGGTGGATAATTCGCGGACGCTGCGTCCGTCGTAGTCGATCAACAGTCGAATCTGCTCCGCCGCTTCGCCTTCCGCCGCCCGGTGTGCGTCCACGAACTCCCGGAGGCCCATGCGAAACCGTTCGCCGTCGCCGCTGGCGTCGGCGTCGGCAAGGGCCGCAAGGCCGGGAAACTCCTGACGATAAAGCAGTACGAGTTGGGAAAGGGTCAGTGCAAGCATTTTCTTTTGTTTCATAAGCATTGTCTTTTTAGAAATGGAACCATTCAAAACAGGCCGGCAGGAGCGGGGATATTCCGGCCTTCGGGTTATATGCGGGGCAACAATATAGTAAAAATTTTTAAGATCACAAGAACCCTCCCTGTAAATTCCTGAACTTTCGGCCGAAAATCCGTCAAATTTTCAAAAACACGCCCTTGAAGGCCTCTTCACCGGGTAAAAACGAAAGGTTTCGTTATATAACTTGCGAAAGTTTCGTTTTTTTATTATTTTTGTTCCGACACAACATTTGCCACCCCCAAACCACCGAAAAATGAAAAGACTGCTGTTGCTCGCACTCTTCGCCGCCACGGCGGCCTCGGCGAAAGCCCCCGCCGAACGCTGGCTCGATCCCGAATGCTTCGAAGTCGGCCGCGCACCGATGCGCACGAGTTTCATCGCCTTCCCCACGGCCGCCGAGGCCATTCCCGAAAACGACTACACCCGTTCGCCCTTCTACCGCACGCTCAACGGCGAATGGTCCTTCCTGCGCGTGGACCGACCGGGAGCCGAACCCGAAGGGTTCTTCCGCTCCGGACACGACGACTCGTCGTGGGGTACAATGCCCGTGCCGGGAATCTGGGAGCTGAACGGCTGCGGCGACCCGGTCTACACGAACAAACCCTACCCGTGGCACAAGTTCTTCGAGGTGAAACCTCCGCTGATTCCCCATGAACAGAATTACACGGGCCTCTACCGCCGCACGGTGACCGTTCCCGCCGACTGGAAGGGCCGCGACATATTCATTCACATCGGCTCGGCCACCTCGAACGTGACGCTCTGGGTCAACGGCCGCGAAGCGGGTTACAGCGAAGACAGCAAACTCGAAGCCGAATTCGACATCACCCGTTACCTGACGCCGGGCAGCGACAACCTGATCGTGATGCGCGTCAACCGCTGGTGCGACGGTTCGTTCCTCGAAGACCAGGACTTCTGGCGGCTTTCGGGCATCGGCCGCGACTGCTACCTCTATGCCCGTGACAAACGCCGGCTGGCCGACGTACGGCTGACGCCCGATCTGGTCGACGATTACCGCAACGGCACGCTCCGCGCCGAAATCGCCACGACGCCGGGCATCGGCAGCGTACGGCTGACGCTCCGCGACGCGGCGGGCCGCACGCTCGACGCACGCACGCTCCGCCCCCGCCGCAACGCAGCCGAAACGACGTTCGAAGTCGCCGCCCCGAAGCAGTGGAGCGCCGAAGCCCCGAACCTCTACACGCTCACGGCCGAGGCCCTCGCCGCCGACGGTTCGGTGACCGAAGCCGCGGCGTTCCGCGTGGGATTCCGCAAGGTCGAGATCCGCGGCGGACAGCTGCTGGTCAACGGCAAACCGATCCTCATCAAAGGCGTCAACCGGCACGAAATGGAGCCGAACACGGGTTATTATGTCACGCGCGAAGAGATGGTGCGCGACATCCGCGAGATGAAACGCCTCAACATGAACGCCGTGCGCACGTGCCACTACCCCGACACGCCGCTGTGGTACGACCTCTGCGACGAATACGGTCTCTACGTCGTGGACGAAGCCAACGTCGAATCGCACGGCTACCACTACCGCGACAAGTCGAAGAACCTCGCCGGCAACCCCGCCTTCGCCGCCGCGCACCTCGACCGCAACCGCCGCATGGTGCTGCGCGACTACAACCACCCCTCGATCATCGTCTGGAGCACGGGAAACGAGGCCGGAAACGGCCCCAATTTCGAACGCTGCTACGACTGGATCAAAGCCTTCGATCCGTCGCGCCCCGTGCAGTACGAGCAGGCCTCCTACCACGGAGACTACAACACCGACATCGTCTGCCCGATGTACTGGAGCTACGGGCAGTGTGAGAAATACCTCGCCGAAAATCCCCAGAAACCGCTGATCCAGTGCGAATACGCCCACGCCATGGGCAACTCGATGGGCGGATTCAAGGAGTACTGGGACATGACCCGCCGCGAACCCAAATACCAGGGCGGATTCATCTGGGACTTCGCCGACCAGGCCCTTGCCTGGCGCAGTCCCGAAGGCCGGCTGACCTACCGTTACGGCGGCGACTACAACGACACGGACGCTTCGGACAGCACCTTCTGCTGCAACGGCGTGCTGGCCTCCGACCGCTCGTGGCATCCCCACGCCTACGAGGTGAAGCACCAGCACCGGCCGATTCACACCACGCCCCGCGACCTGAAAAACGGCGTCGTGAACGTCTATAACGAGAATTTCTTCACAGACCTTTCGCCCTACCGCCTGCTCTGGGAGATCACCTCCGACGGACAGCCCGTGTTGAGCGGCACGGTCGAGCGTCTCGACGTGGCTCCGCAGACCACCGCCGCCGTGACGCTGGGCTACAAACCCGAACAGGTCTATGCCTTGGGCGGCGAACTGCTGCTCACGGTGCGTTACCAGCTCCGCGAACGGCAGGGACTGCTCGACGCACTTTATGAAGTCGCCGCCGACCAGCTGACGCTGCGCGGGGACGACCCCGCGGCACGCTTTGCCGCGACCGCTCCCGCCGGGACGCTCCGCGTGGCGGACAAAACCGTTTCGGGCGAAGGATTCTCGGTCGCGTTCGATCCGAAGAGCGGCTTCATCCGTTCCTACCGCCTGCGCAACGTCGAGCTGCTGGCCGGTCCCGTGCGGCCCAACTTCTACCGCGCAGCCACGGACAACGACCTCGGCGTGCGCCAGACCGGAAAATACCCCGACAGCCGGATGTGGGCCAAGGCCGAACCGCAGCTCACGGGCTTCGCCCTTACGCCCGGCGACAGCGAAGTGAAAGCCGTCGCAGACTACGCGATCCCCGCCGTCGGCGCACGGCTCCGTCTCACCTACACCGTTGCGGCCGACGGCTCGGTGCGCATCAGCGAAACGATGACCGCCGACCCCGCGCGCAAGGACGTCGCCGACCTGATGCGCTTCGGCATGGCCTTCGAAACCCCGGGCATGTTCGACGCCGTGGAATACTACGGCCGCGGCCCGATGGAGAACTACGCCGACCGCTCCGGCGCCGCCTTCGTGGGACGCTACGCCCAGCGCGTCGCCGACCAGTTCCATATGAAATACGTCAGCCCGCAGGAGTCGGGAACGCGCAGCGGACTGCGCTGGTGGCGGCTGACCGACGACTCGGGCCTGGGCGTGGAGATCTGCTCCGACCGCCACTTCTCGGCATCGGCCATCCCGTTTGCCATCCCGCAGCTCGACAACGGCTCGCCGGAATATGTCCGCCACCCGGGCGACCTCGTGCCCGACGGCCGCACGCACGTCAATATCGAGAGCGTCCAGTCCGGACTGGGGTGCGTCAACAGCTGGGGACGGCTCCCCCGCCCCGAATACCTGCTGCCCTACGGCGACTACTCGTTCAACTTCCTGCTGCGTCCCGTCGCCGGAGGACGGTAGCCGACGGACAACCAACGCAAAAGCCGCAACCTTTTTAGGTTGCGGCTTTTGCGTTTACATATAACGGACAAGTCCCAAAGCATGAACTCCGGGACCTGCCAATACACCGCCGTTACTATTTTTACCTTTTCGTTTGAAGATATGCTTCGTGAAGACAGTAATATTTCATTTTGAACAACACGTAGGCAATGGAAAGCAATACGACTACAATCCCGAAATAAACCCATCCGTTGACTGGCAGATAGATGGCTCCGAACGAGATCACAACCTGCAAAAGTGCATAGGCCGCAGAAACAACTACATAATGTGGCATGCTCGACAAATGGGCTGCAAAGTGAACGGACTTCCTCAAGGAGTGTACAACCGACAGCAAAACCGGTAAGACCACCTACATCCACAAACGCCTCAAAACGCCTATCTGAACTTAAAACGAAACAAGCCGCGGCTGTGGACATTTTTCCCGAATACGAACAATGCGCTCGAAGGGATATCTACGATACATTAAAACCAAATTGAGGGAGCACAGCGATATTACTAAACTACGCAGAATCAGTCTCATTCAGGAATATACAGCACGTCATTGAATGTAACCTACTTTTTTACAATTAAGCTCACAACGTACATTTGCGACACACAACAAAAAAGAAAAGCGGACGACAATTCATTGATTACCCCCCCCTCAAAACAGGGATCGGACCCAAATGTTTTTGCCCTTTATGCATCAATATGTTATAACAGTTCTTTATTTTTAAGGTCACGGGGTTGTAGCGATCGTTTTACACTTTATGACATCTCTATACTGTGATATAAAAATGCGAATTATTTTTAATATTTCCAATAGGTAGATAATTGGCAATGTTTCGGAATTTTCAGAGTTATCCTTTTTTGCAATAAATTCATCAAGCGTCTCGCAGCCACTTTCGTCTCATAAATTACTGATGATTCTATTACTTCAACCGTGTGCCATGTTCCTGCAAGTATTACACAACCGAAGTTACATACTGATGGGGCAAGATGAAAGCGTTTTATCTCTATTGTCCATTTTTTAAAGACGCAAGGTATTCTTCATGCAAATGATAATACTTCTTTTTAAACAACACATATATCAATGCAAGCACAATAATTGCGCTTATCAAATAAATCCAATGCGCTACGACCGTATCAGGACACAAGTACACAAAGCCAAGCGAAATCACCAATTGCAGCAACGCATAGAAACTCGAAACCTTAACGTGACCTATCTTCAACTCATTCGCCATAAGTTGGTACACATGCTTACGATGCGCCTCACCAAGATTTTCATGCAACAGAATACGATGCACAATAGTCAAGCAGCCATCCACACCATATACGAGAAGGAAGATCAGGAAGGTTACATCTCCAGTTGCGAGTACAAGATTACCAATCAGAAACAGAAGTATATATGCAATCCCGATTGAACCCACATCACCAGCAAAGCATTTTGCCTTTCCCTTTTGGCGAAAATTGAAGAAACAGAATACGATATCAGCCAACACTACTGTCACAATCAACGACTGTTCCACAAAATCCATTGTATTATTCAGCAAGGCGAGTGGAATCAAAGATGCCATAGCATAGGCACCCGTTATACCATTTACGCCATCCATAAAGTTAATCACGTTTGACGCACCCACACATACGATAAGAGCCAAAATTACTATCCGCCACATATCCAAGTGCAAAATGTCCAACTGATAAAACATCATCGCCATGGCAATAAATTGAGCCACTAGTCTTACAAAATCGGGCAGAGATCGGATATCATCTATGAAACTAACACCGGCAACGAGAGTCACAGCCAAAAGGAACCAGATATATGGGAAGCTCAAAAATACGCTCCATATCCAAAGACTAAAAAGAAAAATAATTCCACCACCCCTCAGAACAATCGTCGAATGGCTCGACCTCTCATTAGGCTTATCAATAATGTTGAATGTATCAGCAATCTTAAAGTATACCAACTCTAAAGCAATAAGAATTACGAAGATGATTCCGTATATGAGAATAGTATTCATAAACAATATTACATTTTATGATTATCGTTTTAACATCCTACTATCTCATCAAGGTTCCTCAAACATTTCTCCTTCATAAAATTTTCTTCATAGAAGGCTCTACCAGAGGCACCCTTTTGAGCCAACGTCTCCTTGGCGGTTTCGGAGAGCCGGACTACAAGTTTAGCAAGCGATTGTGCATCACCAGGTGCCACATGCCATCCGCATTCAGCATCCTTCACCACTTCAGCGCCCTCACCATTTAGACTTGCAATGATAGGACGACCCGCAGCCATATACGAACTGATCTTTGCAGGAGCATACAAATTGAATAGAGGCGAATCCGTAAGCGAAACCAACATTACATCTGCTTTTTTAAAAAACAGAGGCATAGTTTCAGACGGATACCTTCCCAAAGTCAATACCGTCTCTTCAAGCCCATGTTCCTTTACAAACTGCTGTACCCAAGACATCCTGCGTCCATCACCCACAATCACCCATTTAATATCTTTGCGCTCTTTTGTCAGCAATGCAGCTTGTAGATTGCATTCCATTCCGTGAGCTTCTCCTACAGCACCAGCAAACATCACCTTGAAGTTTCTTTCATCAAAAACCATTTCTTCATCAATCCCCTTCTCATTTAAAATATCCGCGAGATTCGTGCAATCCATGTTCGAACCATTACCATCTGACCATTGAGGATAATACACAATCTTATCCTTGTAATTCCCATACTTCAGAATATTCAGATCAAAACTCTTCGAACTAGTCAGTATCTTATCACTCCACTTGTATTCACTCTTTACAAAGTGATTAAAGAATCCCAGAATATGTCTATTGTTGATACCTCCTGCAGCAGCCAGACTCTCCGGCCACAAATCCAGCACCCAAGTATAGAGAGGCACCTTACGAAGTTTCTTATAAAGAACACCAGGAGCTGACATCATAACTGGCGATAACTGCTGCACAAACACAAAATCGTACTTATGGCTGATAGCGAGAAACAGCACATATCCCCAAGCCACTATGAAATAGCTGAAATAATTCAGAATCAGCATAATCTTATTGTTGCCACGAGGAAAGATAGGCAGACGTGTCACTCGTACTCCATTCACCACCTGATTTCTGTTCTTAAACATCCCATACCCTTTATGGAATACCCCATCCGGATAGTTCGGAATGCCGGTCACTACATGCACATCATGTCCCTCCTCTGCCCAATGAAAGGCGACATCATTACCACGAAATATCTCAGGGTAGAAATACTGGCACACGAACAGTATTTTCTTCTTATTACCCATATACCTTACTTTATGCGATTATGCGATATTTACCTAACCAATTTTTGTATGCAACGGCAACTACCATCAGTCCATCGAAGAGAATCTGGCCGAAATATCGGCGATTGAATTTTGTAGCAGAATGTTGAGATAAATCCGTAAGTACTTGGAATTGATATGATACTATACATCCAGCAACGCTAAAAGTCTGTTGCCGGCAAGATGATTTAATGGAGATAGTCTCTTCCACAAATGAGGAGACATTTGTATTATATGGATCTTGAATTATCCGATATGATTGCAGAATTGGAGTTAACATACAATTAATTGCAGCAAGACTCCTCCTACTTTTTCTTAAAAAAACAAACGACCAGAAAAAAATAGAGATATTATAGATTAAATATTCTTTACAGCCCTTTTTTCCGATGCAAGATTATCTATCGTTCTTTTATAGGAATTTATTCACCAAATAAAATATTCTTTTACTTAAGAAATAAGAATGAGATAAAGTTCTTACAATAATTGACGGATATGATTTTAGGGTTGTGCAATGCTTATTTGCTTCAAATGTTACAAGAACCAATTTATATTCAGAGTATGAAATAATTTTGGCAGATGAGTGGAGTATTCCTCTTACCCAGAACGGCAGCAAGTATTTCTTCACAAAAGGAGCAGCATTCTCTGACCTCTGATAAAGATTTTGCAAGTCTAGGAAGAAAGGATATGCTTTTATAATTTTCTGTACACCGGATGCTGTCATTATCGAACCAGGGCGGTGAAGGTAGTTGTACAAAGGTTTTTTGATATGCACAACCTCATCTACATGAAGAAGGGCTTTCCAAATGAATAATTGATCTTCTCCATATGGATTATTTTCAAAAGTCAAATTGTTATCTTTGTACCAATTGATATTCAGCAATGATCCAGGAGCTAAAATCCTAATCTGACGTTTTAGGAACAATACTTGTATTTGAGAGCGTGAATATATTTCGATACCATGATCATATCCAGCAGCCTTGAATGCCTCTTCTTCTGTTACATCCTGAAAATCTGAAATGATATACTTCACATTGGGTACTGTTTCTATTACTCTTTTGAAATAGTCCAACGTGTCAGGGTGAATAATATCATCACTATCAGGAAAATACACAAACTCACCCTTTGCTATGGCAAAGCCTGCATTTCTGGCACTTGACAAACCAACATTCTTTTGATGGACAACTCGCACCTGAGGATATTGAGCAGCATACTCATCACAAATTTTAGGGCAGTTATCAGGTGAACCATCATCCACTAATATCAACTCATAATCTGATATGGTTTGGTTGAGAATTGACTGAATTGAATTTCGAAGATATTTCTCAACATTATATACGGGCATTACAACAGAGAATTTAGGTTGCATGTTTCATCTGTTTTATTGTTAAGCAATTAGAGATAAACATATGCTTTATGGCTTCATATAACCAATCAATATGACTATGAAACGGTATAATGACACTTACTGTTTTCATCATAATAAATTCAAGAATTCCATGTCGACATTAATCCTTGGCAAATAGTATATCTTCAATAGCGAAGGCTTCGTGATAGGACAAGCCACAGTACCAAAGGCATATTTATACACATCTCCCGCCAGGTGCTTGTTAGCATAACCACAAGCGTAATACGAACCATACGGAAAAGCAAACATCTCAACTGGCTTTCCAATTATCTGCTCCAGTTCACATTTGGAATCTTTCAGATCACGCAAGGCCTGTTTCCAACTGAACAAGGCAAACTCTCCATGGCTAACCCCGTGAGAGCCTATTGTGCAAAGTTCACATTTAGACATTTCAACGAGTTGCTCCTTTGTAATGAAACCATCCTTATTCAAAAGCGATACGTTCACAAAAAGGGTGAAAGGAATACTTGCTTCTTTCAGCAGAGGATACGCATTGTAATAGAAGTTTTCAGGCACATCGTCTATGGTAAGAGCATAAAAATCTTCCTCTCGTTCCCAATTCTCCAGGCGGATTGTATTCTTGGATTTCAGCCACACGAGGAATCGTCTGCATTGTTCAGTAGAGATGCGATAGGGTTCTGTCTCTTCATCCTGTATTTCGTCCCCTACCCAATGCAGCATCAGTACTCGTCCTTGCGGAGCAAAGATTTTGGAAACATTTATATGGAATAGATGACAACATTTCCCCATGAAACGTCTTAATAATTTCATTAAATTGGATTTTTTATAAACATCCCAGGATGATTATAATGCAAAATCTTAGCAGGTACGCCACCCACAGTTGCATTATCAGGCACATCCTTCGTCACAACAGCGTTTGCTCCTACTGTTACATTATTACCAATCTTTATGTCACCAATAATTACAGCCCCAGCACCAACAAAACAATTATCTCCGATTATCGGGGCTTTTCCTCTGCCATTACCGCCTATTGTCACAAACTGATGCAACGTGCAGTTTTTTCCGATTTTGGCGTTATAGTGAACAACTATCGGTAAACAATGTGGTAGTTCCAACCCCGGGCCTATAGTGCACATTTCCGAAATCTGGACACCGTACTTTCTTGTTAGTCTAACTCGTTGAATCTTTGCAAATGTGCGAATAACGCGATTATTCGACTTACAGCACCTGAACCAAAAAATAAATTTTAGACTGGAGTTCCTTGCGAGAAAGACGTTACGAAAGATGCGCACGAAGGATACCCCCCCTCACACCGAGCCATATCGCTAAAAATCAAGTATTTAATATCCATTGATTTCATTTACCCTCAAACACTTTTTTAATGAGATTCAACTGATAGTGTGGATTCCAATAGTCATCAATCTCCTTGTAGCATGTCTTACGAACCTCCTCACGGCACCCGCTTTTTAAAGCAAACCACCGCGAGATACTACGAGCAAGGTCATCAACGTTGTCATATTCAAAGAAGTCTCCCGTCTGTCCAGGAATGATTGACTCAAACTCAGGCATCTGCCGCTTAAAGTTATTGTGGGAAATAGCAGGACAACCGAACATCAGCACATGCATTGCTGTAAGTCCGATATTGCCAGGAGCTACACAAAGGTCTGCATTATATATGAGTTCGGCATTCGTTTTCTCATCGAAGCATGCACCGTAGAACCACGTATTATCCCGAAGTTGATATTTAGCAACTTCTGCTTCCAATAATTGACGCATTTCACCATCCCCAACAAAAGCGATATTATAGTTCTCGCCCTTTTGCTTGAGAATGCCTACGGCCTTTACAATCTGATCAAGTTTCTTGACGGAAGTTAAACGGCCAATGAAGACGACTGTTGGAAAGTCATTCTTGAAATGCTCTTTGTAAATATTAGACTCAACTATGCTATTGCGAAGTTCCAACTGCTTATCGTAATCAAGCGAGTTCCTAATAACATGAAGTTTTCTAGCATCGAAGCCATTCTTAATCATTTCACTTTTGGCATAGTTTCCATATAAGAAGAAACCATCCACCTTTTTGAAGAAAAATTTTTTGACGATCTTTTGAAAACGAGATTCCTTGCCATACCATCCATGAGTCCATAGATAAATCTTGGAATAATTCATACCCTTTCCCATTCTCTGAAGGAGCCACCACTCAGATAAACTTCGAATAACTCCTGGGCAAATAATAGCGTCATACCGCTGAAGGTTTAGCTTCTTGATTCCTTTATAGTACACGACTGTGCCTAGAACTTTCGTCTCTTCCATGGATAGGTCACAATGCTTGAGCAAAGAGTAATCGAACAACTTCAGATTACGCTTCGCATTACCACAGAAGAACCAATCCACATCCAGTTCTTTGTCCATCAACTTATATATCGCTTCCCTATATGATGGTGCATAAGGGAAGAGCATCGCAATTTTCTTTGCCATATAATTACATTTCTATTTCGGCTTTGGCAGACAGCATCGAATTGCAATGTGTCGCATCCACTTATGCTATTAGAAATCTATATTTGATGTTACTGCATTCTTAACATCCTCTCAATTGCCCACCGATGGCTTTCGCATTGAAAATTATTGAGCATCATCGGGATATCCGGACCTTTCAGCAAACCATAGGCTGCATGAGAAAGAACGTGTATGTTGGTAGTTGGAGCAATCGCTGCCAAACCTCTGAGCAGGTAGAGTTTATATTCTGGCCAAAGAGCTTTGAGGTCCCTATTCAAATAATCCCAATACTTGTCTTCATTGCTCAAGAGTTCGCACAAGTAGTCATTGTACTTCTTACATTCCATACTTTCATCATGTTCAAGACTAAATTTTGAGAATTTTGTATTATGCACATCGAAGGAAAGATTCTTGTTCTCATCGATGTTCATCTCAACTACCAAACCCTTATACCAATTTGCTCCATGCTGACTAGAGAAGAGTTGGAAGAAAAAGTTGCCAAGGCTGTAGTAGATCATTTTCCCCTTGTACTCTTCCCATCCTTGTGGAGTATGTGGATGAGATGCGATAACTGCGTCGGCTCCCATGTCGACAAACTCCCTGTAGCGAGCTCTCCACTCTGGAAGAGGAACGACCATATCTTCCACACCTGCATGAGGAAGCACAACCAAAACATCACACACCTTCTTTGCATTCAGGATGGTCTTATTTACCATAGGATGATTGATCCATGCAGTACCGTAATCCAATGACGTTGCATCGAGCCCTAAAGCACCAAACTCCTTGTGAACCAAGCATAAGAGGCCAACATTAACACCATCTTTCTCTATAACATGCAGACGGTATGCGTCATCAAAACAGCCTGCACCAATGATACGTGTTTCACCCTTGAATGCCTTAATAGACGCCTCACATCCTTCCTGATCTTGATCCATCATGTGATTGTTCGCCAGCATGATAATATTGACGCCAAGATTTTCAATGAATGCTGGAGAGTCTTCTGATTGAGTCAACGAAGGCCCACTTTTGCATATCGGCTTTCCCACACCTCTCACAGGGGCTTCAAAATTGACTGCCACATAATCTGCATCTTTAAACAAATTCTGTAGTCGCAGGTCAACCTGTATGCTTTTAGGATCTTGGCTTACGAAATCGCCACAAAAAATAAACTTCATACTGAAGATTATTCGTCAAACTTACGCCCGAGGATTTCTACCCCCTCGTTCGAGTATGAATTCATGATGCCACCCCACGGGCTGAATGTCAGCTCACCGAAATAAATCTTTCCATCGAAATCGTAGAGATCTACTCTGACAAATTCGAAGTCGCTGGAGAGTGTTTCTGCAAGGGTTACCATCTCGATCAAGTGTTCAGGTTTTGGCGGCATGCTTGCTGGCATAAATTCAGGCTTGGTGTAAGGGAGTTGTTGCCAGTTAGTGTCCAATGTGCAATATTTAGCTCCGGACTCACGCCCGCATACCACGAATACATCTGCCACCTTGCCTTTGATGCAGTGGAACTTATAGTCAGTAGGAAGAGTAGCACCATCACCCATCAGTTCCTCTGCTAGAATCATCGGCTTAATGGCGCAATAATGAGGCTCTGTATTACGAAGATGTGAGACTTCCAGAAGAGTTGCATCCATATTCTTGACGACAGTAAGAATATCTATCTTTGACTTATCAGTACAAATATAGTGTCCACCACTACCGTTATTTGCTTTTAGGATGAAGCGGTTAGGCAGTTGGTCAAAAGGAATCTGACTGGCATTCTCCCAAGCACCAAACTGCTTCAGGAGAATCCCTTCAAGCCCCTTCGCCTTCACATACTCACGCACCTTCACTTTATCTGCATAATCCGCATACTTCAAGAAATCCTTCGAGAGCATTGATGAAAGAATTCTCTCCGACAGATCTTTAGGATGCTTGAAATTAGGCAGATGTCCACGGTGACGATAATAACGGATAGTGTAATTCACGCGCTGTCCCAACACATTAGCGATAATGTTCGCTAATTTAGAATTCAACTGGCTTCTCCAATTGCCTTTATCTTCAACTACTGGCATATTAATTTAGTTTGGTATAATACATGTAGAATTTGATTGCACAAGGCAAAACTTCTTTCATGTGATTTTCGATGAGATTGCATTTATCGAGCATTTTGAAACGCCACACGACCTTTCTAAATGCAGACTTTGTTATTGCCGTCCTTTGCTTATGAGTTGCAGAATTCTCAATTATAACAGAGTGAATACGCTTTCTCCAAACGGGGAAACTCAACTCCTCAATAAAAGTTTTATAGGACTCCTCATATACTCTCTTATAGTTCTCATGATTCTTAACAATATCAGAAAGCCGATCAACAAATGCCTTTACATCCTTGTGAGGGATAACGTAGCCATTTATTCCGTTTCGAATAATCTCCTGATTTGCAATTTTGAAGTCTGACACTACTGGAATACAACCTATTCTCATTGCCTCCAACAAAGCCATTGGAAAACCTTCTCTTCGAGAAGGAGCAAGGAATACATTACATGAGGCTATGATTTCCGCTGCTTTCTGTTGAGGGATAAGACCAGTTACTATCACTCTTTCATCTTCTGGCAATACCTGGCGAATATCATCAAACGGTTGGAATTTCTTAAGCGGAGGAGTCGTAATACCTAACCAATAGAACTCGAAAGACAAGTTTGTTTTACACAACTTATGTACAATAGGAACCACAAGGTCTGGAGATTTGCTTGCTGCAGACCCTCCGGCAAAAACAATCTTTACTTTGTCAGCTGCCATCTTGGACTTTTTCATAGCCTCTGCTTCAGGATTATCTGCAACAGAATTGAACACTACCTTGATTTTGTCGTTATTCTTTATACCGAAGCGATGGCTGATGTAATCCTTACAACTGCTGGACAATGCTATAATATTGTCAATATACTCGTTATTGAAGGCTGCATTATCGCAATCCATCGTACCCAATGAATGAGATACTGTAATCAAACGTGTCTTATCATCTACAAATGCCGCTAACAACGACATGATATGTGAATTACTATTGATTATCACATCATAGTTCTCAACCTGCAATTTGTTCAGAAGTTCAGACGCATCTTCAAAATTATAGATATTGATTCCGGTTATAGAATATATCTTTGCATATCCTCTATACGACTCAATATTTTCATCGACCAATAAATGCATCTCATTCTCCACATTCAAAAGGCTACAAAGCTCTCTATTGAAGGAAGGAATGCCCGCATTAGGTGTTACGGATGAGGTCGCTAATAGTATTTTCACCTATTTTCTACTTTTTATTAGTTTTGCAGGATTTCCACCTACAACGGAATACGGCGGAAAGTCCTTGGTTAGAACTGATGCCATTGCTATGATGGATCCGTCTGCAATAGTTCTTCCAGGAGTCATATGTACATCTCTGCCAATCCATACATCATTACCTATTTGAGTAGTCTTTTTTTCTGTACTTCCTTGTAATGCCATTGGTAGAGACACATCAGAGACATCATGATTAACATCGAGAATAAAGCAATTGGGGCCCATCATTACATAATCCCCTATGATTGTTCCGTTGGGGATTTGGGCATTTATTCCGATACCGGAATAGTCGCCAATCTCAATATCTACTCCTGAAGCAAAATAAGCTTTACGCTCAATGTTCACATGCTTCCCACACCTCTTAAATATCTGTTTACAAATTAGGTAACGAATTTCACCCCCTATATTGCCAAATGTGTTGGATTTAGGTAAATACCGAGCGAAGCCATAGTACAAAACCAAATAGAATATCTGCTTTATCTTGATTTCTTTTCCTTTAATTCTCATAGCGCACTATTTCTCTAATTCAACAAACCGACGAGCAACATTCTCGATTCGATAGTTATCCAAGAAGTCAACCTTACGCTCGCCCGAATAATCTCCTTCATAGAACTTCAAGAAAGCAGAAGCGTCAGAGAAATCATTCGTCACATCCAGCACAGGGCGGCCTGCTATGCCATAATCAATCAACTTACTTGGAGTTTGGACCATCGATGGATTTGTGACGTTGATCAGAAAGTCTGCCTTACTACACTCCCATACCACGTCCTCGCGACCTTTGCCTGTGATGTACTCTATCTGACCGTTAGACTCCTTTACATACTTTTCTTCAAGAGGAGTGCGCATCATCATAATAAATCTATAAGGCTTATTAAACTTTAGGAGATAGTCCATAAATGAATGAGGATCGCGAACACCAGGATATATAGACCCCATAAAGAGAAAGGTAGGAACAACATTCTTTTTGTACTCCGCAATTGGAGTCTTTGAGATATCAAAACCTTGAGGGATCACTCGGATCTTACCCCAATACCGCTCGTAGTAGCCCTTATAACTCTCCTTGGTAGGTACTGCAATATAATCACACATTGAGCACCACATATCCTCAAAACGCTTCATGAATTTTGGTGCTTTGATAAACGGATTGAGCATAAACGGGTCTCCGCAATCGCAAATCCAGGTCTTTGGGAAAATTTCTGGATAGAGTTTTTTGGCACGGGCAGCCCCGGAATGAATTGAATGTGGATATGCAATGGTAATCAGCATATCCATATTCGGATTTTCTTTGATAATCTTCCCTACTGAAAAATGGAATTCGCATTGAGGCCACATTAATAAACGATGGAAAAAGTGGAACATAAACTTATCAAAGTGATTGTATCTCTTTGTCTCATCATTAGCGGCTGTCGCAAATTTCGGATTTATGTCGCGTCTGATTACTCCCGTATCTTTGACATATTGGGTATAGTCATATTTGCCGTGAACCGTATAGAGAATCACTTCATGCCCCATCTTCACAAGTTGTTCAGAGAGTTCAGTCGTGCGAAACGCTCGAGGCCCCTGTGCGGGATATGCATGATTTGATATAATCAAGATCTTCATAAGAAAAGATATTTTATTACTGTTAATGGAGCTGGAAATGCGTATAGATAAAGTTCGGTAATAGCGCTCATTCGTCGATACCAATAAAGAAGAGAGTAAGCATAAATGAACGGAACTACATAGAAGTATTTATCATATTTCTTTAAGATTTCATAGTTCTGCGCCCAAACAATAACCAAGAATGGAATTACAAAATATTGAAATCTCCCCATCGATGGAATTCCAGAAAGGAAGTTGGTTATAGCTGCCAATGCAAGCATGATAGTCAATAGATGACCCGCATGTGGATTCCGGTTTATCTTCCTGCGATTGATAATAAGTAAAAAAGACAATAGTATATGAAAATATCCGGGCAATGCAATCAAGAAGTCTGCATAAGCAGCCCCATATTCACTCACACCACTCATTCGCTCCAACGCCATCTCTGACTCTGTATACGACCATATCTGATTTTGCATGAATTGTGGCAATAGAAAAGAATAGTCGTTTAATACATTCAAATAGGAAACTGCAGATACAAAGGACGAAGCAATAAAAAGTACTATTGTCACACTCTGGAATCGGCTCAACAATAATGCAATTGCCATAATTGCCACCCAAACGACTGAAGCCCCGTGAATTAATGGCATCAGCAACAGAAGTACAATCTTCTTATAATCTTTTTCGACAAAAAAGTTGAGTGCAACATATACACCTATCCAGGCTGCCGTCCAGAAACGCACTCCATTGATATTGTATATAGGATTACTATAACAGAACATGAAAAGCAATACATAGAATACTATGTTATTACTTACCTTATTATGGCGTAAGAATATCTTCAGCGACTTGATGTAAAAGAAACCGAAGACTGCTGCATATATTAGGTAGGTCCAATGGTAATTATCGGAGAATCGTCCAACAAGGAAATTCACCGTCAACGTATAAATATCCTTGATATTCGACTCAAACGCGAAATACTCATTGATCTCTAATACATATTGAGACCAGGTATAGCTATGTTCTACTAAAAAATCTTCTACATATCTAAAAGAATCCGCAGCCTCACTTACTGCACAGAAAGCGACACCAAACACTAAAAACCATAAATATAAGAACCAGTGTGATACTCCATCTCTAATATCTTTTATCGATGTTATTGCTGAAATGAATGGATTTATGAGGAACAATATGAATTTTTCTCCTCTATTATTATTGCCTACCATCAATTAAGTATGATTTTTATGGTAAAATTTTCACAACTGCATTTAGTCTTGATTTGTTCTTTAAGAACCCACCTGCAATATCTCGATAAGTAACTTTGCAAATCCAACAAAGCACATAGTAATCTACCAAAAAAAATCCCAAGCAGACAAACAACACAATGAACTTATTCATGTTTAGAAAGTCTAAAAGAAGAAATGGTGGTAATGACGCTAAAACCGAAATCATAATTAGTATCGTCATCGGCCTTGGTGGCAACAGCTCTGTAATCTTCTTGTGTGCATAGTTTGCAATGACACGCAGCAAGAGCCAGATTTTAAACAGCTTGCACAACTCTGAAGTTATCGCAACATAAACCGCAGAATCAAAAGTTTTACATACAACGTATTCTGCCATTACAATCATAAATGCTGCTATCATGTGCGCATTGGCATAAGAGTTAGTCTTACCAATAGCAAGAATGATCGGATAAAATGGAATAATATAAAATAGTCCGCTCAAATTCTTAATGACAAAGTATATTGATGATTGAGCATATATATCTCCGTACATACAGGTCATAATCGGTTCAGCGAAGAAGACGCTAAAAATCAGCATCGGAAAAATGAGTTTTGCGGACTTCAAGAGAGCTGAGTTCCAAACAACCAGAGTCTCATTGCTCATTCCATCTCCTTTGTCCATTCCAGAGAAAACCGGGAGGAGAACGGCGGATATAGAGCCCAATATCATTCCTACCAATGGTAGCTCCATGAATCCATTCGAAAACTCTGCAAAAGTCTCGTTACCGAAATATCTACTAATAAAAAGCTGGGTTGCCGACGATATGATCACGCCCCATAAGGATGCGTATAAAAGCGGGAGTGCAAACTTGAATATCTCCTTATATGTCAATGAACTCTTTTGATGCTCTACATCTTTTACTGGCCAAGATTTCAAATAGAGAGCGAGGAAGAACGTTATCAGAGAAGCAATATCAAATCCAATAATAGCGCATATATAGTTTCCTGAGAAAATAACCACCGGAAAAACAATGCATATAATAGTCAGAATTCTGGTAGCTATCGTGTAATATGCCAAATACTTAGTCTTGCGAAAAGATGCGTAAATAGCATCCAGTCCCATTGTAGGCAACAGAAGAAATGGTGTTGGAGAAAACACGATCAATGCCGACCTCAGATCCGGATTGTTCATTACGGATGCTATCGGGCCTGCACAACACAGGAGAAATAGAGAGAATGCTGCTCCAAGAATAAAAAAGATCTTCGTTACCTTGGATATGATATCCCTTGAATAGTTTGTCGCGTATTTTGGCAGAAAGTATGCATATGCTTTAGGCAGACCAAGTGTAAATACTGCAAGTAGAGTGCTATACACATACATCACCTGTTTGTAGGTTCCGTAGTCTCCTTTGTCGAAAAATCGACTCAGGATCATAGAACTGATGATACTTACAATGAATGAAAAGAAACTGCCAATAGCCACCCAAGCGGCTTGTTTGGAATTTGATGTTTGCCCGAGCGACATTCTATATATCTAAATACTTCGTTCTTACGGATTCGAATTTCTCCTTCGGAATATATCCGTAATATTCATTTTCTAAATGCCAAGGTTGAAAACACTCCTTGTCGAGATACTTGACGACTTTGGCAGGCACTCCTGCCAATATGCAAAAGCCATCAGGAAAACTTTTGGTTACTACAGCTCCCGCTGCCACGATTGTCCTTGGTCCCAAAACAACACCTGCTGTAACAATGCTATTCATGCCTATCCATGAGTAATCCCCTATCACTATCGGAGCTGCATTATATTTCCTCTGATCATACAAATCATGATTAGCACTCAAGATTCCTACATTTGGCGCTAACTGCACATAATCTCCGAAATGAACTGTTCCTGCTCCTTGTATATAGCATCCCGGCCGTGCTATTGATGCGTTACAACCCACATAGACCTTTCTTGCATTTGCAATCGTACATGTCGGATGAACTGGATAATACCCCCCCCCTCTACCACAACTACCTATTAACCTGAACCTTATATAATTCCAATAGGACTGATTATGCACTCCTGAACTTGCAGATTTAACGAATGATGAGTAGAAAGGAATTAATACTTTGATAACTTTCTTGATTGAATTCATCTCATTTTCTTTTTTAATAACGCCCTAACAACCACTTGAATGGTTTATACTGGAATAATTTCATTAGAAGGCAGCATAACATGTATTCGGTTGTTAACAGCAATAACAAAGCGCCGACGAAGGATAGTATGCTTATTGGCTGTATCCAAGCGTAAAACAATTTGAAAAAGTATACCAGAGGAGCAAAGTGAAGTGCATATACCACCAGACTGTTTTGGCCCCAAAATTCAAGGAAACTGCACTTTTTTATCTTCTTACATATTACTATGAGGAACAAAGTTCCGCAGACTGAAAGTATTAAGAAGAGAGGTATGGTCTTGAGTGAAACCGATAGAGAGGCCGTGATATTTGGGCTGCGCCAGAAGTTGATCAATGCCAACAAAGGATATGAATACAAACAATACTTCAATGCTTTCTCGTAGATCGACTGATTTTCTTTGAGAAAGAGGCCAAGAGCTACGAAGAAAGATGCTACCAATCCGTGTTGATAATAGAACGGATTGCTTCCGAGATTGAATTGGTTCAAAGCCACTCCTGCTATCAATAAGACGAATGTAGCGATAAGCATAATAATTAGAGCATCAGTGACCTTTTGAATACTGTAGCAAATTACTTTAGCAATGACAAGAGCCTGAATGAACCATAGTGTACCACCACTCTTTATTGTTTTCAATAAAGTTGTGGAAATGTCTTGATGAGTCACCATCAAAGCATACATAGTGTCATTCACCAATGATAGTGCAAAAAGCGGAAGGACTAAACTTTTAAGTAAGGATTTAAGAAATGTCTTGGGGTCTTTCCTGAAGTTCGAGCAATAGCCGGAAATTAAGAAAAATGCCGGCATGTAGAAACACGTGAAAATAGAATTCCATCCATACACATATTCGAAATAATCATTCTTAAAATCAGTTCTATTGAGTGCCGACCTGAAATGTGCAAACACGAGCAAGATTATCAGCGCACCTTTCACAACATCTAAATAACTGATTCTATGCGAATTCCCCCCCCCGAAATTCCGGCAGTCGTCACCCTTATTGAGTTAAGTCGGGTCTTATCTTTCTGCATTCTATTATGTTTATATCAATCTGAATATTTTGACAATAATGTACTTTATTTTTGTCTTAAACGAGAGTCTTCCGATACGTAATTTTATCTCTGGCAAGAGCCTCTCTGTTAGCTTTATATGCCTGTAATGAAGCCGCTTGCTGTATAAAGAATCCAGTTTAACCGGTAAGTACTTGCTGTAGAAATAATCATTGATGATCGCCGTTGAACCTGTTGCCAAGAAAGCTTTGTACACAATATTTATACATCGAATGATGTCGTCACTTGTATCTTTTGACGTTCTTGTTATCGAAGATTCGTTACCAGAATAATAGAAATAATTTCTCGGCTGATCGAGTATCAGAATCTTCTTTGCATGGGTCGCACACGCTATTGAAAATGCCTGATCCTCTAACATTACCATCTTTTCAGGGAACGAAACCTGATGGTCATCTACAATACCCTTTTTGACGAAAAGGCTGTGAGTATAACCTCCTACACTCTCATTGACAAAATATTCTTCTCTTGTGACTATCTTATAATTAACATTCTTGCTTTCATCAGAATTGACGGCTTGTGGATTATATCTTTGCGGTGTACGACGACTGAACAATCTCACATAGTCGATATGCTCATTTCCGATTGCTTTGAAAATGGATTCATACATAGAAGGTCCGATGTAGTCATCTGCGTCTATGAATGAAATCCATTCTTCATCTTCTATTTTGTTCAAAGCAAAGTTTCTTGCACTTGCCGCTCCTGCATTGGGTGTATGAAAGACTCTGATTCTCGCATCCTTCTTTGCATAGTCATCAAGAATGGATGCTGTATTATCTTTCGATCCATCATTGATGCAATATGCTTTCCAGTATGGATAAGTTTGCGCGAGAATGGAATCCAGGCAATCCGTAATATATTCTTCAGCATTATAGACGGGGAGAACTATCGCCCCCTCATTTCATGCAAATTTCTTATAATCATATATTTGCACTTATCATCAAATGTGGTATATCTTCTCAATCTTATGCAGCATATTGCAACAGTCGAGAATGACCTTGCCTTTCAGGCGCTCTTCGTTGTCGAGAATGTGCTGGTGCTTAATCAATACAATTATCATATCCATATCGTTCAGGAACTCATCGAAGTTGTTGTATTGGTTCTCGGCAATCTTGTGCTCCTCGAGGAACGGATCGTAGCAGCAAAGAGGCCGCGCAAGGTGACGCTCTTGAGCCTCGAGCATCTGGAGAGCTGGTGACTCGCGATAATCGTCGACATTTTCCTTGTAGGTAAGGCCATAGAGACCTACCTTGCGGTTGTCGGTGATGTTGTTCTCCTCCATGATTTCATAGATGCGGTTGAGAACGAAAGCAGGCTGCGAATCGTTGGTCTTCATTGACTCATCGATTACCTTTGCGAGCTGAGGATAGTCGCCTACGAGGAACCAAGGATCAACAGAGATGCAGTGACCACCTACACCTGGACCTGGCTGGAGGATATTGACACGTGGGTGCATATTGCAGATACGGATAATCTCGTATACGTCCATGGCGTCGTGACGGCAGATGCGTGCAAGCTCGTTGGCGAAGGCGATATTGACAGCACGGAAGGTATTTTCAACGACTTTAGTCATCTCAGCTGTACGAATATCGGTAACTACGATATCGCCTTGGCAGAAACTGGCATAGTAAGACTTCACTTTCTTGCCAATCTCACGAGAGTCAGCACCTACGGTACGATTGTTATGGATCAACTCGTAAACCATATTGCCAGGGATGATGCGTTCAGGTGCATGCACAAGGTTGATGTCTTCGCCAATCACGAAGCCATTCTCCTCGATGATAGGACGCACGAATTTGTCGATAGTACCAGGGCTAACGGTTGATTCTATAACTACGGTTGCACCTTTAAGACAAACTTTCATCACTTCCTTAACAGCTGTTACTACATAGCAAGCGTCAACTTTCTTTGAGAACTTGTCGTATGGAGTTGGAACAGAGACAATGTACATATCTGTCTTCTGGTACTCGGTGGTGAACTTGATACCTGCTTTGAGGGCATTTTGAAAGAGTTCGTCGAGGCCGTCCTCCTTGAAGGTCGTGTGACCTGCGTTAAGGGTGTCAACAAGCTGCTTATTATAGTCAGTCCCGATAACTTCCACTCCGTGAGAAGCCATCATAAGGGCAGTCGGAAGCCCAATGTACCCCAATCCAATTACATTAATCATATTATTAAGTATTATTTTAATTATCTTGTTGATTATTTCACGCCATAACGATCTGTCTCTTTGTCGGCAAGAACGTCTGCAATTCGGCGGCATGCCTGACCATCACCATAAGGATTTACAGCCTTGCTCATCTTCTCATATGCGGCTGCATCGTCGAGGAGTATACTGACCTCATTCATGATTTTATCATAATCGGTACCTACAAGATGTACAGTACCAGACGCAAGAGCTTCAGGGCGCTCGGTGGTATCGCGCATCACAAGAACTGGCTTGCCAAGACCTGGCGCCTCCTCCTGAATTCCACCAGAGTCGGTAAGGACAATAGTAGCCATGCTCATGAGGTGAACGAACTCGAGATACTGAAGAGGTTCGATAAAGAAGAAGTTTGGACGGGTGAGGTCTTCACCAAACACCTCGTGAATTGGTTTGCGCACATTTGGATTGAGGTGCATTGGGTAAACGAAATCAACCTCAGAATACTTTTCTGAAAGGTCCTTCATGGCGGTCACCATACGAATGAAGCCGTCGCCGAAGTTTTCACGACGAT
This sequence comes from Alistipes sp. 56_sp_Nov_56_25, assembly GCF_001915285.1. Taxonomy (NCBI): domain Bacteria; kingdom Pseudomonadati; phylum Bacteroidota; class Bacteroidia; order Bacteroidales; family Rikenellaceae; genus Alistipes; species Alistipes sp. 56_sp_Nov_56_25. Next base: position 7,027 of record NZ_MNQF01000066.1, on the reverse strand, counting down.
GGCCTGTGATAAGGACAAGTTTCTTTCCGTTTGAAAGTCTTGCAACATCGTAACCAGCTTGTGCAAGTACGTTATCCTGCTCTTTAGCAAGAGTCTCATCGGTCTTGAGCTTGTCAACTACCATATGGAGGGCATCAACAACCGTGTTGCCCGTTACGTAGATATTGCCATGAGCCTTTTCGTCAAGGAGATTCTTCTCGGAGAGTGGTGTCGGTGAGAAATTGTAGGTAGCGATACGACCGGTAATCTGACGGTTCATTTCCTCTGGCCAAGGACTGTATATGTTGTGAGTGCGGAGACCTGCCTCTACGTGACCTACGGGAATCTGGGCATAGAATGCAGCAAGAGCACCTGCGGTTGAAGTAGTGGTATCACCATGTACGAGCACTATATCAGGACGACACTCCTTGAACACATCACGAAGCCCTGTGAGCACGTGTGCTGTCACATCGGTAAGATCCTGGCCCTGTTTCATGATGTTGAGGTCGATGTTTGGAGTAACCTCAAAGATTTTGAGCACCTGATCAAGCATTTCACGATGCTGGCCGGTTACGCATACGATAGTCTCAAACTCCTCTGAACGCTTCTGAAACTCCTTCACCAACGGACACATCTTGATTGCCTCTGGTCTCGTTCCGAAGACTAACATTATTTTTTTCATATATTATCCCTTTCTATTTCTCACGTGCACGATTATATGCCTGCCAATGTAGTTATAACACATCCTTACGCCATACCATCTTATTTACTACACCAACGTAGCTCTGAATGATCTTGACAACCTTGCTGGATACATCATCGACATAGTCAGGTACCGGAATACCATGGTTGCCATTTGCAGTCATTTGGACAGCAAGGTCAATAGACTGAAGAAGTCCCTTGGTATCGATACCGCTCAAAATAAAGCACGCTTTATCGAGAGCTTCCGGGCGCTCTGTTGATGTACGAATACAGACAGCAGAAATTGGCTTACCAATCGAAGCATAGAAAGAACTTTCCTCGGGAAGTGTACCCGAATCGGACACCACGCAGAAAGCATTCATTTGCAAGCAATTATAATCATTAAACCCAAGAGGCTGCTGAATCTGCACGCGTGGATCGAGTTGGAATCCAGATGCAGCCAGACGATTGCGCGACCGTGGATGGCAACTGTAGAGAATTGGCATATCATACTTTTCTGCCATCTTATTAATAGCGGTGAAAAGAGAGGTGAAATTCTTCTCTGTATCAATATTCTCCTCACGATGAGCAGAGAGGAGAATGTATTTGCCTTTCTCCAATCCAAGACGCTGGTGTATATCTGATGCCTCAATTTCTACAAGATTCCCGCGAAGCACTTCTGCCATAGGAGAACCGGTCACGTATGTACGCTCACGAGGAAGTCCACATTCCGCAAGATAACGACGTGCATGCTCTGAATAAGCCATATTAACGTCAGAAATGATATCAACGATACGGCGGTTTGTTTCCTCTGGAAGACATTCGTCCTTACAACGGTTACCTGCCTCCATATGGAAAATAGGAATATGAAGACGTTTAGCCCCAATCACGCTCAAACAAGAGTTAGTATCACCAAGAACAAGGACACCTTCAGGTTTTGTCTGAACAAAAAGTTTGTATGAGCAGTTGATGATATTACCGCAGGTAGCACCAAGATCATCTCCTACTGCATCCATATAAACCTCAGGATCCTTCAATTTGAGATCCTTGAAGAACACTCCATTCAGGTTGTAATCATAGTTTTGGCCTGTGTGAGCGAGGATAACATCAAAATACTTGCGACACTTGTTGATGACAGCAGCAAGACGGATAATTTCAGGGCGAGTGCCGACAATAATGATCAGTTTCAACTTACCGTTTTTCTGCCACTTAACGTCGCTATAATCAAATTTGGGAGTTTTAACAGCCATAGTTTATTCCTTTTCGACTGGATCAAAATAGGTATCTGCTCGATTGGGGTTGAATACCTCATTGCAATACATTACTGTCACCAAGTCTTCGGTTTCACTTAAGTTAATGATGTTGTGAGTATAGCCTGGAAGCATGTGGACGGCCTGAATCTTCTCGCCGCTTACTTCATAATTCCAGATCTCGTTGGTACCCTCCTCACGAAGTTGAATAAGACCATGTCCGGCCACTACGATAAAAGTTTCCCACTTGCTGTTGTGCCAATGTTCTCCCTTTGTAATACCAGGCTTGCTGATGTTGATGGAAACCTGACCATTATTGAGCGTATGAATAAGTTCAGTAAATGAACCACGCTGATCAACGTTCATTTTGAGGTCGTGGATAACTTTGTGCCGAGGCAGGTAGCTGAGGTAGGTAGTCATAAGCTTGTATTCGAGGCTGCCTTGAGGCACAGCCATTGCGGTCTGCACCTTACTCTTTGGTGGATTTACAGAAACAGCGCATTTATTGATGATGTCCACAATCTCTCCGAGAGTGGTTCTGTGGGTAACGGGACAAAAGCAATATTTTCCTCCAGCAGTTGGAACAACGTTGAGACCTTCGAACTCACAACGATGTTCCTTGCCGATGAGGGCTCCAAGCATTTCATCTACCAGATCATCAATGTAAAGGACTTCCATCTCTACACTGCGGTCGTTAACCTGAATTGGGAGATCATTGGCAATATTGTTACAGAAGGTAGCAATGGCACTATTATAATTAGGACGACACCACTTACCGAAAAGGTTTGGGAAGCGGTAGATGAGCATTTTGGCCCCTATTTCCCGTCCGTACTGGAGAAAGAGGTCTTCACCAGCTTTCTTGCTACAACCATATTCAGAATTGCCAAAACGACCAGTGAGGGAAGCTTGGGCAGAGCTAGAGAGCATCACGGGACAGCTGTTTTTATGTGCCTTCAGTGTGTCAAGCAGGACGCCGGCAAAACCGAAATTGCCTTGCATGAACTCTTCCTGATTCTGTGGACGGTTGATACCGGCAAGGTTGAAAACAAAATCAGCTTCAGCACAAAAGCGGTCAAGTTCTTCCTGGGTATTACCAAGGTCATACTCGAAGACTTCATCTACCTGTACACCTTCGTACCAGCGAGCCTTGCCTTCCCTGATGTTATTGAGTTGAGAGCAAAGATTTTTACCGACAAAACCTTTTGCCCCTGTAACCAAAACCTTCATTTATTCTATTTAGCAAGATTAAAAATACCGTTCAATTCGTTCTGAACATACTCAAGAGCGGCAATCTTAACTTTAGTTTCCGTAAGGTTCAGGCGACGAGTGTTATCAGAGTTGAACTCTTTAAGTTCACAACGTTTATTATCGCCCTCTGTAAAGAACTTGTCATAATTAAGAGAGCGATTGTCGGCTGGCACACGATAGAAATCTCCCATATCCTCTGCCTTGGCACACTCTTCGTTAGTCAGGAGAGTCTCGTACAGTTTCTCACCATGACGAATACCGATAACCTTGATATTTTCCTTCTTACCACCGAAAAGTTCGCATACAGCCTCTGCTTGAGTCTGAATAGTACAAGCAGGCGCCTTCTGAACAAGTATATCTCCGTTCTGGCCATGTTCGAAGGCGAAGAGGACGAGATCAACGGCTTCTTCGAGCGACATGATGAAGCGGGTCATTTTAGGTTCGGTCAGTGTAATCGGGTTGCCGTTGCGGATCTGTTCGATCCAAAGTGGAATAACAGAACCACGTGAGCACATTACGTTGCCATAGCGAGTACAGCAGATCTTGGTGTCGCCGGAATAACGGCTCTTTGCTACTGCGATTTTCTCCTCAATGGCTTTGGTGATACCCATCGCATTAATTGGATACGCTGCTTTATCCGTTGAAAGACAGATTACTGCACCAACCTTTGCCTCAATAGCAGCAGTAAGGACATTGTCTGTGCCAATTACATTAGTCTTTACGGCTTCCATTGGGAAAAACTCACAGGAAGGAACTTGCTTTAAGGCTGCTGCATGAAAAATATAGTCAACACCAGGCATAGCATTTCGACATGACTGAAGACTTCGTACATCACCGATAAAGAACTTGATTTTGTGCGCAACATCAGGATACTTTATCTGATATTCATGACGCATATCATCCTGTTTCTTCTCATCACGAGAGAAAATACGGATTTCTGCAATATCAGTCTTCAAGAAACGATTCAATACTGCATTACCGAATGAACCTGTCCCTCCGGTAATCATAAGGGTCTTACCTGTAAAGATGCTCATATTAACTTTTTATTGTTATTAATTAACCATCGTGCAGTTAGCATGAATCCATAAAACGTTATTCTCACCGGCTGAAATCCTTGACTCAGGATGTCAGCTATTTCGAAGGCTGACCGATAGTTTGAAAGTTCAGATTAACGTGGGCTTACAACTCCATCACAGAATATTGTGTCTATACAAATATGCTTCACAAGTGCTTGACAGAACCTTGGAATAGACGTTTGCTCGTACATAGCATGTGTTAGAAATGATAGGGATCAGCCATAATTCGCACTTCCCTGTTTACAAGGAAGCGATTCACGATGTTGCATTATTTATCAAAATGTCAAAGAACTTTACAATCATCGTATCTTACCGGGAGACCAAGGGTATTTGAGTGCCGACGCATAGTTAAATCTATTCAAGAGTAGCCATATTATTGGGGAAAATACCTACGCAACGCAATCAATACGATTATTGCCAGCAGCATCCAAATATCGCCATTGCCGAAAATGTATCGGAACCATTCTCGCAACTCTGCGACTACTTCATGATCCGATGAGACTATACGAAATTTTTAAGGAATTCAGAATTAGATCGCTCTATAAAATTATGCCAATCAATTCCACACAGTTGACCGTTAAACACAACAATATAAATACCAATTACTTAAGCACATGCACTTCTCAAATACACTATGGATTATTATTATCAAATCATGCAATTAATCGCGACGAAATATATCACGTGTATAAACTTTCTCCTCCACATCACTCAAGTAATCATCAAAACGATTTGCAATAATTACATTAGACAGAGCCTTGAATTTAGCAAGGTTGTTCACTACCAGTGACCCGAAAAAGTTTTCACCATCAGCAAGTGTTGGCTCATAGATTACCACATTAGCACCTTTTGCTTTGATACGCTTCATAATGCCTTGAATGGCACTTTTACGAAAGTTATCGGAGTGTAATTTCATCGTCAAACGATATACTCCAATAGTAACAGGCTCTTTTTTGCCATCATACTGATTATTTGTGCTATAATCGTACCAACCGGCTTTGCGAAGTACTGCATCTGCGATATAACCCTTACGGGTACGATTACTCTCTACAATAGCAGTTATCATGTTCTGTGGCACGTCTGCATAATTGGCGAGCAACTGCTTTGTGTCCTTCGGCAGACAGTAACCACCATAGCCGAACGATGGATTGTTATAGTGAGTACCGATCCGAGGATCGAGACCGATGCCCTGGATGATGGCAGCTGAATCAAGTCCCTTCACTTCTGCATAGGTATCGAGCTCGTTGAAATAGCTGACACGCAGAGCAAGATAGGTGTTGGCAAAGAGTTTTACAGCTTCGGCCTCCTTCAATCCCATGAAAAGAGTGTCGATATTCTCTTTGATGGCACTTTCCTGAAGAAGCTTTGCGAATATCTCGGCAGACTCTTCCATGTGATTGCCTTGAATCTTGCGGATTGCCTCATTCTCTTCCTCCCATTCCTCTGACATCATCTTTGGATAACCAACGATGATACGTGAAGGCCAGAGATTGTCTTCGAGTGCCTTACTCTCTCGAAGGAATTCAGGAGAGAACAGCAAACGGAACTCACGACGTTTGCCATCTGCAAGAGGTTCCATCTGTGCAAACTTTTGAGCATATTTCACATAGAGTGAACGGCAATAGCCAACAGGAATCGTTGACTTGATTACCATTGTCGCCTTTGGATTAACAGAAAGAACGAGGTCAATCACATCCTCAATATGGTGTGTATCGAAGAAGTTCTTTACAGGGTCATAGTTGGTAGGTGCAGCAATAACTACAAAATCTGCATCTTTATAAGCGGATGCTCCATCAAGGGTTGCAGTAAGGTTGAGTTCCTTTTCTGCGAAGTATTTTTCAATATACTCGTCCTGTATCGGCGAGATACGATTGTTAATCTTCTCCACCTTTTCAGGAATAATATCAACAGCAGTCACTTTGTGGTGTTGTGCCAAAAGAGTTGCAATACTCAAACCGACATAACCGGTACCGGCTACAGCAATTTGGAGGTCTTCAAAATTTCTCATATTCTCGCGGATTAATTTGGTTCTGATGGCCGTATTGAACGACACCACGAAAAGCTCTTTACAAGCGATTTAATCAGATTACCTGTACAGTAGAAATAACAATAGAAGTATATGGTTAAATTTTCTTAAATATTTGGAATTGAAAATGGTGCTATTGCAGAAAAGGGCATCGGGGAGCGTAATTCATACAAACAGTGGATAATAAACATAATGCCTCAATACTGTTGCGTAGAAAATATGGTCAATACCAGGAAGAATATCTTTGATGCCTGATTAAGATAGTAGCAGCACGCCGTTAGAAGTGTGCAACTAATCAAGAAACTAAATAATCAAAAGAATAACAATCTAAAAACAAGCGTTGCTTAAATACAAACGGATTGTTACATATAATCCAGCGCAATACTTACTTCTGGCTGATCAATGGCCATATCGTGGCACTTGAAGATTATTTGTCATATACCTCGAACCTCGAGTTTTTCGACTTGAACTCGGGAACCGTCCGCTTCATAAGCCGTATCATGTCGGGAATCTCCACCTTTCGGGACAGCGTCTCCAGCTCTTCGGCAACGCCGCAGGCCTCCCCGTAGTCATACTCCCGAACCTTGGCGATACGTATCCAGTCGTGCGTCGTCGGAAGCGTGTTCTCCTTGTTCGACAGAACCTCCTCGTACAGTTTCTCGCCCGGACGCAGACCCGTGTATTCGATCCTGATGTCCTTCTCCGGCTCGAAGCCCGCCAGGGAGATCATCCGCCGCGCCAGGTGCGCGATCTTAACCGATTCGCCC
>NZ_MNQF01000065.1:19687-102027 GCF_001915285.1 Alistipes sp. 56_sp_Nov_56_25 | reverse complement strand
TCGATGCAACGAACTGAAAACGAATGTTTTGATGCAAACCAAAGCATTTCGGGCAGGTAACGGATAAGTAACGAAACTCACTGTTAAACCTGCCCGATTATGCTTTTTTATTGCTCGGAGCATATGCAGAAGAGAGAATCAAATATCTGTGAACTTGATACTTGCTCTTTCCTGCGCTTCTCTTTACCTACAAATACCGAACCCTTCGGGGTCCGCCGCATGTTTTTTCCGGGGATGGCCGGAGGCCTTTACAGGTGGATCGCCGCGCCCAGGGCCGCTTCGGCGGCTTCCATGACGCCTTCGTTCATCGTCGGATGGGCGTGGATCGTGCGGGCGATCCGGTGGGCCGTGACGCCCAGCGTGCGCGCCAGCGTCGGCTCGGCCAGCATCTCGGTCACCGACGCTCCGACCATGTGCGCCCCCAGCAGGCGGTCCTCTTCGTCGAAGAGCAGTTTGACGAATCCGTCGCGGTCGCCCGCCGCCGTGGCCTTGCCCGATGCGGTGAAGGGGAAGCGGCCGGCTTTATAGGCGATGCCGCGCTCCTGCGCCTGCTGTTCGGTCATGCCGACCGACGCCACCTCGGGCTGGGTGAAGATGCACGACGGAATGGTCGTGTAGTCCACCGGCGCGGGGGCGAGTCCGCAGATGGACTCCACGCAGCAGACGGCCTCGGCCGAAGCCACGTGCGCCAGCGCCGGACCCGGCACGATGTCGCCGATGGCGTAGACGCCCGGAACGTTGGTGCGGTAGAATTCGTCCACGACGACCTTGTCGCGTTCGACGGCGACGCCCAGCTCTTCGAGGCCGATGCCTTCGATGTTGGATTGGATGCCCACGGCCGACAGCACGACATCGGCCGTCAGGGTCTCCGCGCCTTTTTTGCCCTCGATCTCCACTTCGCAAAGCCCTTCGGCGTTGACCTTCACTGCTTTCACCGTGGTCGAAGTGAGCACCGTCGCGCGCAGTTTGCGGAATGCGCGCTCCATGGTCTTCGACACCTCCTCGTCTTCGAGCGGCATCATGCGGGGCATGTATTCGACGATGGTGACCCGCACGCCCAGCGCGGCGTAGAACCACGCGAACTCGCTGCCGATGGCTCCCGAACCTACGACGATCATTGATTCGGGCAGGCGCGTGAGCGTCAGCGCCTGCCGCGACGAGATCACATGCTCGCCGTCGATGGGCATGAAGGCCATTTCGCGCGGCCTGGCTCCCGTGGCGAGGACGATGTGGTCGGCCTCGTACTCCGCCCCGTCGACGTCTATGCGCCCCGGGGCCGTGAGCCGCCCGAATCCGGGGATCAGGTCGATCTTGTTCTTGTTCAGCAGGAACCGCACGCCCTTCGACATGGTTTCGGCCACGCTGCGCGAACGCGCCACGATGGCTTCGAGGTTGGGGCGCACCTCCCCTGCAAGTTCCAGTCCGTAATGCTCCGCGTTTTTGCAGTATCCGTAGACCTGCGCGCTCTTGAGCAGCGCCTTGGTCGGGATGCAGCCCCAGTTGAGGCAGACGCCTCCCGGTTCGGCGCGCTCCACGAGCGCCGTCTTTTTCCCTAACTGCGCGGCGCGGATCGCCGCCACATAGCCTCCGGGGCCGCCGCCCACGATGATGATGTCGTACCGCATCATTTCACTACTTTTAGTATTTCACCATTGTCTTTGGCCACGGCGCGCTTCCATTTCTCGTTGTAGCCCGGGAACTGGATCTTGCCGGGAATCTGTTTTCCGTTTCCGTTATCCACGAAATGTGCCGCAGAGCCGTCGCCGTCGAGGAACGTCAGCACGTCGCCGTGCTCGCTCTTGACGTTGCCGTCCATGTATTTCACCAGCAGATAGTTGTTGAGCCGCTGCCAGCGGTCGAACAGCTGCTGCGCCGTCTCCACGCTCAGCTGCGTGAGGTGGCTGCGGCGTGCCTCGGGCGACATTTTTCCGACTCGGGCGTTGAGCGCCTGCACGTTGCGGAGCATGTCGTTTTCCCACTTGTCCACGACCTTGCGGATGTCCGCGGAGATCATGTCGTAGCGCATGTAGGCGAAATTGGTCGTGCGGTTGAAGAGCCAGAACGCCGACGTGGGCGAATATTCGAGCATCGAGCCGTTGTCCTCGCGGAAACACCCGGGGACCTCCTGCGCCGAGCAGAAGATCGGCGTCAGGCACGAGGTGGCCGCGTCGTCCACGCCGAACCAGAGGATGCCCATGTCGCGCGTCACGTCGGGCCGGGCCTGCGCCACGAACCAGAATCCGGTCTGCTGGGTGGCCGTGGCGCGCTCGTTGACGTACTTCACGCCGTCGACCTCGAATTCCATCGGACGCCAGCGGTAGGGGCAGTTGTGGCCTCCCGCGCCGAGGTCCGCGGTCATGTCCATCGGGGTCCCCTCGTAGTGGTCGCGCATGCAGTCGAAGAGCGTCTTGGGCGACACCTTCGCGCGGGGCTTGACCCACAGCGGCATGCGGTTGTTCTTGTTGTGGCCCATCGCGTAGTCGGTGTATCGGTCCATGTCGTCGGCCACGGTGCGGAAGAAGGCCCACACGCGGGCTTCGCAGGCGCGCATGCCGCCGAAGTCGAGCGGCGCGTAGGCGTCCGAGAAGCTGAAATCGGCGTCCGGGCCGTCGTAGTAACCCATTTCACGGGCGAACGAGATCACGTCCGGGGAGTAGAGGCAGTTCTCGGGATCGTCCTTCGGGAAGGTGGTGATGCGGGCCTGGTTGGCGTGGGCCGAGACGTAGCCGTCGGGAATGCGGCGGGCCACCCAGACGATGCCTTTGCGGGCGTTGCCGCCCTTGCCGTCGTCCTTGAAACCCTTGCCGATCAGCTCCATGATCCACGCTTCGTCGGGGTCGGCGATCGAGAACGACTCACCGCTCGACGCGTAGCCGTAGGTGTCGGCCAGCTCGGCGATCACGCCGATGGCCTCACGCGCGGTTTTGGCACGCTGCAAGGTGATGTAGATCAGCGACCCGTAGTCCATGCGGCCCGTCGAGTCCTCCAGTTCGGGGCGGCCTCCGTAGGTCGTCTCGCCGATGATGAGCGAATGTTCGTTCATATTGCCGATGGTCGACCAGGTTTCGCGGACCTGCGGGATGTCCGTCAGGTAACGGCCCGTATCCCATTCGTAGACGGGCAGCATCGCCCCGGACTTGTGCTTGCCGCCGGGGGTGTGGTACAGTGCGCCGTAGAGCGCGTGGGAGTCCGCCGCATAGGTGACCATCACCGAACCGTCGGTCGAGGCTCCTCGGGTGACGATGAAATTGGTGCAGGCCGACGCCGCGCCGTATGTGAGGGCGGCCGCCGCTGCAAGAATCAATCGGATTTTTTTCATGCTTTTCAGGTTTTGAGACCAAAGATACGAAAAAGTCGGATGGATTCAAAACCGAATCTTCCGACTGATGAATAAAAGTGTCGTTACGACGCCAAAGATGGAAAACAAATCGGATAACGGCGAAAAAACGTTATCTTTGTGAGCGGATGCGCTTTCTGCGCACCCCGGAAATACCCCCCCCCGGAGTGGTGGTAAAAATATGAAATCCAGCTATTTGAATGAGAAAGATGCTGTTTCTGCTCCTTTCCGGGGCGATCTTCGGGGCCTGTTCTTCGGACAAGGACCGGGTTCCCGTTTTCGTGAAGAACGTCGTCATGCCGCCCGATTCGTGGGTCTTTGCGCCCGGCGACGGGGTGACCGTCTCGGCCGAAGGGTTCGAGGCTGATGACGAAATCATGCTCGAAATCCATTGGCAGGAGAGTGCCGAGGGGTTCGCTCCGGAGGGCTATGCCAAGGGAGTGCGCGGGATCGTCATGGTGCGTTCCGCCACGAGCGTCACCTTTCTGGCCCCGGGGCACTACCCCGCTTCGACGGTTCGGGTGCTGTTGCTCCGCCGCGGCAGGATGATGCCGCTGGGCAAGATCCGCGTTGCCGACGGAACCCCGAAAGCCGAAGCGCTCTACGGCATTTCGAGGTCCGATACGGACGAAACCCTGATCGAGCGCATCGACCTGTCAACGGGCGGGGTGACACGTGTTGCGACGCTCGGCATCGGCCGGGGAATCGCCTGCGCCGTGGGGCTTCCCGGCTCGGGCTGGATTTACGGCGTCTGCTCCGGTTCGATGGCAGGTTTCGACCTCACGATGAATTATTATGACGATTTCGGGTACCGGAATAGTCTCTTGGCCGGGCATATCTCCGATTCCTCCGTCGGACTCATTTCCCACGACGCGGAGCGGCTGACGCTGACGACCCGAAGCGCGACCCGCTCTCCCTCCCCGGCTCCGGTCTCCTGGCAGGTGCCCGACGAGGTTGTGCAGACGCTGGCCGTGCAGCCGTTCGTGCGGGTCGGTTCCGACCTGCTGCTCGCGCAGCGCAATGCCGACGGGACGTGCGCTCCGCTGGTGTTGAGGGTCTACGGCGGGGCGGGACCGGGCGAAGCCGTCGGGGCCGATGCGATGATCCCCTTTTGGACCGTGGTCGCCTCGGCCGACGAGCCGGACAGGATGGTTCAGGCGGGCGGCTATGCCGTTTCGGCCGGGGGCAAAACGCAGCTGCGGCTGTTCAACGCCGCCGGTGACGGCGCTTTCGGCGAGACGCTGGCCGAAGTTCCGGGCACGGCGCTTTCGGTCACGGAGTACGCTCCCGATAAGGATTCGCTGGAAATCTACCTGCTGTGCGAGGCGGACGGCATGCGCCGCATTCACGTCTACGATGCGCTGAAGAAGACGCAGCGGACCCTTCCCGGGGAGTTCGGCTGCTCGGAGATCGTCATGGCGAAATAGTGTTTTCGTGCAGAAAAACGAGTCGCAGACCCGGATTTTTCCCGGGTCTGTTTCGTGTTGTACGAATTTTGCGTATTTTTACCGGGCAAATACCGAAAAACTTATGTCTTCAATAGCCTGTCAACTGTCGTTCGTGCGCTCGACGCTTCCCGAGGGGGTGAAGCTGGTCGCCGTGTCGAAAACCCACCCTGCGGAGGCGATCCGCGCGGCCTACGACGCCGGCCACCGCGTTTTCGGCGAGAGCCGCCCGCAGGAACTGCGCGAAAAACACGAAGCCCTGCCCAAGGACATCGAGTGGCACATGATCGGCCACCTGCAAACCAACAAGATCAAATACATCGCCCCGTTCGTCGCGCTGATCCATTCGGTCGACAGCGCGCGGCTGGCCGAGGCTATCCAGCGCGAGGCGGCCAAGTGCGGCCGGACGCTCGAAATCCTCCTGGAGATCCACGTCGCCGAGGAGGAGACCAAGACGGGCTGGAATATGGCCGAACTGATGGAGTATGTCCGCACGGCCCCGTTTGCCCGTATGCCGGACGTCTGCGTGCGGGGCGTGATGGGCATTGCCACCAATACCGACGACGGCACGGCGATACGCCGCGATTTCATGGAGCTGAAACGCTGTTTCGAACTGCTGCAACCCTACTTCGGGCCGCGGTTCGACACGCTGTCGATGGGCATGTCGCACGACTATCCGCTGGCGGTCGAGTGCGGCTCGACGATGGTGCGCGTCGGCTCGTTGATATTCGGCCGGCGCGGGCTTAAGAAGCCCGTTTTATGAGTGGTTGCTGTACGAATGATAAATTATACCAGACTTATATGAAAATCGGATTTCTTGGATTCGGAAATATGGCGCAGGCCATGGCGGGCGGGCTTGTCCGCTCGGGGGCCGTGCAGCCCGGCGACATCGGCGCGTGCGCGCGCGACCGGGCGAAACTGCGGCGCAACACGGAGCCGCAGGGCTTCCGGGCTTTCGACGACGCGGCGGCGGTCGCGGAGTTCGCCGATCTGGTCGTCGTCGCCGTGAAACCCTATCAGGTCGAGGCGGTGCTTGCGCCCGTCCGGGAACAGCTGGCGGATAAGATCGTCGTATCGGTGGCCGCGGGCGTTACGTTCGACGACTGCGAGCGGATGCTCGCCCCCGGCACGCACCATTTGAGCATCGTTCCCAATACGCCCGTTTCGGTCTGCGAAGGCTTCATCGTCTGCGAACGCCGCCATTCGCTTTCGGACGGGGAGTGGCGGCAGGTGGAGGCGCTCTTCTCGAAGATCGGCCTCGTCCTGCCGATGGACACCGCCCTGCTCGGCATATCGAGTGCCGTCTGCGGCTGCGGCCCGGCGTTCGTCGCCATGTTCATCGAGGCGCTCGGGGACGCAGCCGTCAAGCACGGCGTTGCGCGTGCCGACGCTTACCGCATGGCGAGCCAGATGATCGTCGGGACCGGGAAATTGCAGCTCGCCTCGGGGCAGCATCCCGGTGCGATGAAGGACGCCGTCTGTTCGCCCGGCGGAACGACGATCGCGGGCGTCGCCGAACTGGAGCGCAAGGGCTTCCGCGGCGCGGTGATCGACGCCATCGACGCTATTCAGAACAAAAAATAACCCGCCCGCCTAAAAGGCGGGTTTTAGGGACGGATAGTGGTTTCGGGACGCTTTTATCCGGTTCTGCGCCCGCCCGCTTAAAAAGCGGGATTCAGGGGGCGATAGACAGTCTTCTGGCGTCCGGAACGGTTCTGCGCCCGCCCGGCTAAAAGCCGGGTTTTAGGGGCGGATAGTGGCTTCGGGACGCTTGTTATCCGGTTCTGCGCCCGGGGCCGGAAATCGTTTTTTGGGGGCTGCGGGACGAAGCGACGCCGTTTGCGTCCGAATAGGAAAACCGCCGGACCTTTTCGAAAGGTCCGGCGGTTTCTCATCGGGAGCTGCCCTATCGCACCCGCAGCGAGCGTCCGATGCGCAGCACGGTGGTCGATTTGATGCCGTTCAGGCGGCAGATGTTCGTCACGGTCGTTCCGTAGCGCCGGGCGATGCCGCCCAGCGTGTCGCCCGAACGGATCTTGTAGTATTTCATGGCCGCTTTCTCGGCGGCTTCCTTCTTGTCCTGCTCCTCGTTGGCGATCTCGTCTTCGAAATCCTGTCCGGCGTTGGAGTAGATACTGAAGAACGACTTCTTCAAGAGGAAGGTCTCGCGGCTCAACGTTCCGTTCTTGAAGTCGATCAGGCGTTCGGGGTCGAACGACTGTCCGTAGTAGCGGGTCTCGAAGTGGAGATGAGGACCCGTCGACCGGCCCGTCGAACCGCCCAGACCGATGATCTGCCCCGCCTCGACCCATTGGTTGGGTTCCACCAGACGTTCCGACAGGTGGCCGTAGTAGGTCTCCAGCCCGTTGTCGTGGCGGATGATCACCAGGTTGCCGTAACCGCCCCTGTTGTACTGCGAGATGCGTACGCGGCCGCAGAAGGTGGCGTAAACCGGGTCGCCTGTCTTGAGCGGCAGATCCACGCCCTGATGCTGGCGCCGGCGTCGCGGACCGTATTTGCCGCGCGGGTGCACCGAACCCTGATAGGGGCAGTGGTAGCTGGTCAGCGAGTCGACGAGGTCGATCACCACCGATTTGGGCATTTCCGACATGTCGACCTCCTTGTAGGGAAAGAGCGTCGTCGTGTCCCAGTATTTCTCGAAAATCGTGCTGTCTTTGGCCACCTCGCGGTTGAGGACGTATTTCCACGAATTGTTGCTGTACAGGATCACCTGCACGGCGTCGTTTTCCGTGGCGAGGGTGTCGAGCACGGTCAGGCCGTTGGTGTCGAAAATGGACTCGATCTTCGTGGGCCGGAGACGGAGGCGCAGCGCCGCCACGGAATCCGCCGCGGCCTGCTCCGGGTCGACGACCGGATCGGGAGCGGCCGTCTCGCTCTCAGCCGTTTCATCCCGCTGTTCGGCAACGGCGACGAGGTTTTGCAGCGAGTCGATCAGCGCGGCCTGCCGCGACGCCACCAGGCGCAGCGAATCGGCCGCGGCGATTTCGCGGGCCGCCGCCTCTGTCGTCCGCGTGTTTTTGGGCTTGCGGGCCGTCGCGGTGAAGATCATCGAGAGGGCGATAAGGGTGAAAATGTATTTTTTCATAATCTCTTTCTTATTGTTGCTTGATCAGCTCTTCGGCGGCTTCCAGCGCCTTGTAGAATTCCTCGCCGAAACGGCGGACGATCGGTTCCCGGAGGGCTTTGTAGACCGGAATGCCCAGTCTGGCGCCGCACCGGCGGGCCGGGGCGCACACCGACCAGCGGTGGTAGTTGAGCCCCACCGTGCCGTTCGAGAAGCGCATCACGCGGATCGGATAGAGGTGGCACGAAATCGGCTTGCGGAACGGGGTTTTGCCTTCGGCCCACGCTTTTTCGATGGCGCAGAGCGTGACGCCGTTTTCCGTGTAGGTATAGGCGCACTGGGCGTCGTCCACGAGCGGCGTCGTCAGGTCGCCGTCTTCGTCCACAACCATGAATCCCTGCCGTTCGACCGACTCGATGCCTTCCGCCGTCATGTAGGGTTTGTAATTGGGGTATTCGCGTTCGAGTATCTCCACCTCGTCGGCTTCGAGCGGCGCCCCGGCGTTGCCTTCGACGCAGCAGATCCCTTTGCACTGCGCGATGTCGCAGGCGAAACACTCGCGCAGCAGGTCGGCGCTTACGATTTTGTCGTCTATCTCGATCATTTGCGGCAGGTGTCGGCGATGATGATGTCATAGAGTTTTCCGAGCGACATGCCCATTTCGCGGGCCTGTTTGGGAACGATGCTTCCCCTGCTCATGCCGGGAATCGAGTTCAGCTCGATGAAATAGGGCACGCCCGCGGGGGTGACGATGAAGTCTACCCTTACGACGCCCGAACAGCGGCAGGTGCGGTACGCCTCGCGGGTCATGCGGTTCAGCTCGGCCTTCACCTCCGGGGTGATGTCCGCAGGGGTGATTTCGTCGGAAAATCCGGCGGTGTATTTGGCTTCGTAGTCGAAGAAATCCTTCTTCGAAACGATCTCCGTGATCGGGAAAACATACTCCCTGCCGCCGGCGACGAGCATACCGCAGCCCATTTCGCGGCCCGTGACACACTCCTCGATCAGGATTTCGTCGCCCTGGGCGAATGCCGCTTCGATGGCTGCCGGAAGCTCCTCCGGGGCGTGCACTTTCGTCACGCCGAACGACGAGCCGTTGGCGTTGGGCTTCACGAACAGGGGCATTCCCAGTTCCGCGACGATCTGCGCCGGGTCGAACGCTTCGCCGCGGCGCAGGAAGACCTCGCGGGCCAGGTTGACACGCCCTGCGAGCGTGCGTTTGGCGGTGATCTTGTCGAAGGTGATGACCGACGAGGTCATCGAGCACGACGAATAGGGAACGCCCATCATGTCGAGGTAGCCTTGCAGCTTGCCGTCCTCGCCGGGCGTGCCGTGAATGATGATCAGCGCGTAGTCGAACGCTTTGCGCACACCGTCGACGGTGATCGAGAAATCATTCTTGTCCACCTGCCACTGCCGCCCGTCGGGGGCCGTGTGGTGCCAGTCGCGGCCGTGGAGGTCGATGACCGTGATGTCGTATTTCGAGTGGTCGAGGGCCGCCTCGATCTGGGCGGCGCTCTGAAGGGCGATTTCCCGTTCGGGCGAATCGCCGCCCGCCAGGAGGGCTATCTTCAAACGTGTCATTTCAGGGGTTGTATATATCTTTGTATCGGAATTCCAGTATCTCCTGCACCATCCGGGCGAACTCCTTGGCTTCGACGTGCGTGTCGTCGATACGCAGCGCCGCGTTGAAGTCGTTGAGGGCCGGACCCCACTCGCCCATCCGGTAATGGAGTTTTCCGCGCTCGACCAGGAGCGCCGTGTTTCCGGGCTCGGCGGCGATCTGCGCCCCGAGGGCCGCGATGCGCGTCGCGGGACTCCACAGCCCCTTGCGGCGGATGTAGGCGGCGACGCCCTCGTCGAGCATGGCGGCGACGTCCTCGCCCCGCCCGATGCGGTCGCGCACGTCCGTCGAGGCGAAGTCCTGCAACGGGGCGTCCGTCAGCGGCGTGATGCGCCCTTCGAATCCCTCCGCCGGTTCGCCGCGCCGCGGGTAGACGTAAACCGGGTATTCGAGGATTTGTTCGTACTCCTTCCATCCCGCGAGGCGCGCGATCTGGTCGCTGCCCATCAGGATCGAGAACTGCATCCCTGACCCGAAGTTTTCCTTGAGGTAACGCAGGGTATCTATTGTGTATGAGGGTTTCGGCAGCAGAAATTCCACGACCGAAGGTTTGATGCGCTCCGGGTATTTCGAAGCGGCACATGCGATTTCGGCCATTTCGAAACGGTCCATTTCGGGAGCCAGTTCCGCGGCCTGTTTGTAGGGGCTTTGGGGCGAAACGACCAGCACGGCCTCGTCGCAGAGACCCTGCCCGACGACGTATTCCGCCAGCGCGATGTGGCCGCGGTGCACGGGGTTGAACGACCCGAAATAGAGCATGACCCGTTTCATCCTACCGTGCGATGAATTGGTCGAGGATGCTGCACGTGCCGCACACGGCCTCGTCGAGGCAGTCGTTGACCACCACGTGGTCGAACTCGGGGGCTTTCGTCAGTTCGAATTCGGCCTTGGCCACGCGGCGGTCGATCACCTCCGGGGCGTCCGTGCCGCGGCCTTCGAGCCGTCGGCGCAGCTCCTCGACCGAGGGCGGCATGATGAACACCGAGCAGGCGTCGTCGCCGAAGATGCGCTTGAGGTTGATACCGCCGACCACGTCGACGTCGAAGACGATCACATGGCCCTTGGCCCAGATGCGCTCCACCTCCGAGCGCAGCGTGCCGTAGCAGGTTCCCTTGTAGACCTCCTCCCACTCCACGAAGCGGTTTTCGGCCACGGCCTGCATGAACTCCCCGTGCGAGAGGAAGTAGTAGTCCACCCCGTCGCGCTCCTGGCCGCGGGGGGCGCGGCTGGTCGCCGAGATGGAGAATTCGAACTGCGGATAGCGTTCCAGCAGGTGCCGGACGATGGTGGTTTTGCCCGAACCGCTCGGGGCGGAGAATATGATGACTTTGCCCATTTGATGAAATTAAAAATGAAAAATTAGAAATGAAAAATCGTTCTCTTCTCCGGATGATTTTGCCGAATGGAATTTTTAATTTTTCATTCTCAATTTTTAATTGGAATATCCTGTAATCTGCGGATTACAGGATATTCAATACCTGTTCCTTGATCTTCTCCAGCTCGTCCTTCATCTTGACGACGAGGATCTGGATGTTCGGCTCGTTGGCTTTCGAGCCCATCGTGTTGATCTCGCGGCCCATCTCCTGCGCGATGAAGCCCAGCTTGCGGCCTGCGCCCTCCTCCGAAGAGGCCACCTCCCGGAAGTAGTTGCAGTGGTTCGTGAGGCGCACTTTCTCCTCGGTGATGTCGAGTTTCTCGAGGTAGAAGATCATCTCCTGCTCCAGCCGGTTGCGGTCCACGTCGACGGCCAGTTTCGAGAGGTTGTCCAGAATGCGGGCCTTGACCGTTTCGGTGCGGGCCTTCTCGAAGGGCACGACCTCTGTTTTATATTGCTCGATCAGCTCCACGCGGCGCAGCAGGTCGGCGATCAGGATGGCGCCCTCCTGCTCGCGGAACGCGTCGAGATGCGCAGCGGCAGCCTCCACGGCGGCGAGCAGCGCGGCGTGCTCCTCTTCGGAGATGGCCTCGGCCTCGGTCGCGACGACATCCGGAAGACGCATGATCACGGGCAGGATGGCGTCGTAGCCGGCGTCGATGCCCGAGAACGAAAGCGTGTCGTTCATCTGGCGGAGGTATTCGCGGAACACCTCGCGGTTGATGCGCGCCGACGTTTCGACAGCCTGCGACTCGACCGTGACGAAGACGTCGACCTTGCCCCGCTGGATCGTGCGGGCGATCAGGTTGCGGATCTCGTATTCCGACTGCCGGTAGACTGCCGGGAGGCGCAGCGAGAGGTCCAACTGCTTGGAGTTCAGCGAGCGGATCTCGACCGTGATTTTCTTATTCCGGAGTGCGGCCTCGCCTTTGCCGAAGCCGGTCATTGATTTTACCATGTGTACGGGAACTTGTAATTTTTCGGCAAAGATAGTGCAAGCCGAGCGCAAAAGCAAGTTTACTTGCATTTTGCCGGGGCGCAGCCTGTCCGAGCCGGGGTTTGTTCCCGGTAAAATTAACAAAAACAATCCGAAAAGAGGGGCGTTCTTCCTGCGGAGTGAAATTTATTTGGCTATCTTTGTATTTCTGAAATTTTTTTATTTATATTTGTGTTAGCAAACTAACAGTTAAGAGTCAGATCATTCAAATCACATACGAATTATTATGAAAAAGCACAACTTCAATGCGGGACCTTCCATTCTGGCGGACGAGGTCATCGAAAATGCGGCCAAGGCGATTCTCGACTTCAACGGATCGGGTCTTTCGCTGCTTTCGATCTCGCACCGGACGAAGGATTTCGACGACGTGATGGCCGAGGCCGACGTTCTTTTCCGCGAATTGCTCCACATTCCCGACAACTACAAGATCATCTATCTTGGGGGCGGTGCAAGTACCTATTTCTATGAAATTCCCGCCAACTTCCTGGGCAGGAAGGCCGGTTATGTGAATACGGGTGTCTGGGCCAAAAAGGCCATCAAGGAGGCGAAACGTTACGGCGAAGTGGAGGTGCTGGCTTCGTCCGAGGACAGGAACTTCACCTATATTCCCAAGGGGTTCGCCATTCCCGCCGACCTGGACTATGTGCATATCACCTCGAACAATACGATCTACGGCACGGAGTACCACGAGGACCTCTCGTCGCCCGTGCCCCTGATCGCCGACATGTCTTCGGACATCCTCTCGCGCCCGGTGGACGTTTCGAAATACGCCATGATCTACGGCGGCGCGCAGAAGAACCTGGCTCCCGCGGGCGTGGCGTTCGCCATCATCCGCGAGGATATGCTGGACAGGATCGTCCGCGACCTGCCGACGATGATGTCGTTCAGGACCCATGTCGAGAACAACTCGATGTTCAACACTCCTCCCGTGTTCCCGATCTACGTCCTGAAGGAGACCCTGAAGTGGCTCAAGTCGATCGGCGGCGTCGACGAAATCTACCGCCGCAACAAGGAGAAGGCCGCGCTGCTCTACGACGAGATCGACCGCAACCCGCTCTTCCGCGGTACGGTCGAGAAGGAGGACCGTTCGCTGATGAACATCTGCTTCGTGATGGCCGAGGGCTGCGAGGAGCTGGCTCCCGAGTTTATGGAGTTCGCCAAGAGCCGCGGCATGGTCGGCATCAAGGGCCACCGTCTGGTGGGCGGCTTCCGCGCGTCGTGCTACAACGCCCTGCCCAAGGAGAGCGTCGAGGCGCTGGTGGCCTGCATGCAGGAGTTCGCCGAGGCGCATAAGAAATAGCTCCGATGTGTCCGACCATCGTCCCGCTGATGCGGGAGACAAAAAAAGAACAGGATATTTATTTCACGTCATTGATCGAAACTATGAAGATACTGGTTGCAACGGAAAAACCCTTCGCCAAAAAGGCCGTGGACGGAATCCGTAAGATCGTCGAGGACGCCGGATACGAACTGGCGCTGCTCGAAAAATACACCGACAAGGGCCAGCTGCTCGAAGCCGTGGCCGACGTCGACGCGCTGATCGTCCGCAGCGACAAGGTGACCGCCGAGGTCATCGCCGCGGCGAAAAACCTGAAGATCGTGGTCCGCGCCGGCGCGGGTTACGACAACGTGGACCTTGCGGCGGCTTCGGCGCGGGGCATCGTGGTGATGAACACCCCGGGTCAGAACTCCAATGCCGTGGCCGAACTGGCGCTGGCCATGATGATCTTCATGTCGCGCAACCGCTTCACGCCGGGTACGGGTACGGAACTCCAGGGCAAAACCCTCGGCATCCACGCCTACGGCAACGTCGGCAGACTGGTGGGCCGCAAGGGCAAGGCGTTGGGCATGAATGTCGTCGCCTACGATCCGTTCATCGCCGACGGGGCGGTTTTCGAGGCCGACGGCGTGAAGAAAGTGGCTTCGGTCGAGGAGCTTTACCGGGTTTCCGACTTCCTTTCGCTGCACATTCCCGCCACGGCCCAGACCAAAGGCTCGATCGGCTACGACCTGATGATGTCGATGCCCAAGGGCGCGACGCTGGTCAACACCGCCCGCAAGGAGGTGATCGACGAGGAGGGCGTCGTGCGCGCTATGACCGAACGCGAGGACCTGAAATACATCACCGACATCGCCGCCGGCAATCAGGCCGAGCTGGACGAGAAGTTCGGCAAACGGGTTTTCGCCACGGCGAAGAAGATGGGCGCCGAGACCGCCGAGGCCAATGTCAACGCGGGACTCGCCGCCGCCAACCAGATTGTCGATTTTCTGAAGAACGGCAACACCCGTTTCCAGGTCAACAAATAGAAACCAACCGTGCGAAAAGGCGGGTGCGCATATCTCATATGACGGACCCGCTTTTTCGCCTTAAAACAACCGATGCATTATGGTTAGAATAAAACCTTTCCGCGCAGTCCGTCCCCCGAAGGAGCATGCCTCCGAGGTGGCTTCGCGCCCCTACGACGTACTCAACTCCGCCGAGGCGAAGGCCGAAGCCACGGAGCGTTCGCTGCTGCACATCATCAAGCCCGAGATCGACTTCGACCCCATCGCCGACGAGCATTCGCAGCCCGTCTACGACAAGGCGGTCGAGAATTTCCGCCGCTGGCAGTCCGAAGGCTGGCTGCGGCAGGACCCCGAGGAGTACTACTATATATATGCGCAGACGATGGAGGGCCGCACGCAGTACGGTCTGGCGATGTGCTGCCATTTCGAGGACTATCTCTCGGGGGCGATCAAGAAGCACGAGCTGACGCGTCCCGACAAGGAGGAGGACCGCATGATCCACGTCCGCAACCAGAAGGCCAACATCGAGCCGGTGTTCTTCGCCTATCCCGACGATGCCGAGATCGACGCCATCGTCGCCGACGTGGTGAAAAACAACGCCCCGGAGTATGATTTCACGGCTGCCGACGGCTTCGGGCACCAGTTGTGGGTGATCCGCGACCGGAAGACCAACGACCGCATCACGGAGATTTTCGCGGGCATCCCGGCGCTCTACGTCGCCGACGGACACCACCGCACGGCCGCCGCGGCGCGCGTGGGACAGGAGTGCCGCGCGAAGAATCCGAACCACACGGGCTGCGAGGAGTACTGCTATTTCCTGGCCGTGACCTTCCCGGCGGGCCAGCTCCGCATCATCGACTACAACCGCGTGGTGAAGGACCTGAACGGCCTGACGCCTGCCGAACTTCTCGAAAAACTCAACGAGTCGTTTGTCGTTGAGGACAAGGGGACGGAGGAGTACCGCCCCGCGGCGCTGCACAATTTTTCGATGTACCTCGACGGCCGCTGGTACAGCCTGACGGCCCGGCCGGGCACCTATGACGACAACGACCCGATCGGCGTGCTGGACGTTACGGTGCTGTCGAATCTGGTGCTGGACCGGATTCTGGACATCAAGGATCTGCGCACCTCGAAGCGGATCGACTTCGTGGGCGGCATCCGCGGTCTGGGCGAGTTGAAACGCCGTGTGGACAGCGGGGAGATGAAGGCGGCGTTCGCCCTCTACCCCGTCTCGATGCAGCAGCTGATCAACATTGCCGACACGGGCAACATCATGCCGCCGAAGACCACGTGGTTCGAACCCAAACTGCGGTCGGGAGTGGTGATCCACTCGTTCGACGAAAAATAATCGACGAGGGCCGCCTGCGGGCGGCTCTTTTTTTGCGGGAAACTTGCGGAATCCCGAACCGCCTCTGGGCCGGATTGCCGGCAGCTCCCCGTTCGGTGCCGTACGCCCGGGACGCGGGGCGGAAATAAATACGGTCCCGATCCGAAAGCCGGATGACGGCCGAACGGTTTTGTATGCAGGGAGTTCGCACGGGAACATGCGGATTTTCTGCTTTTTGTTTGTCGTTTATGCCGAAAGAAATGTTGCAATCCGAATCGTTTTTATCCGATTATTTATTATATTTGTAAGCAACTTAACAATATTAGGCGTTATGGCAAAAATCAAAGGAACAATCGTTGTCGACAAGGAGCGCTGCAAGGGGTGCGGGGTCTGTGCTTCGGCCTGTCCGTGCGACGTGCTCGCGCTGTCGGCGGAGGTCAACAGCAAAGGTTATCCCGTTGCGTGGATGGTCAATCCCGATTCCTGCACGGGCTGTGCCTCCTGTGCGGTGATTTGTCCGGATAGCTGCATTACGGTTTATCGTCAAAAATTCGAGTAAGCTATGGCAGAGAATGAAGTGAAACTGATGAAAGGCAACGAAGTGATCGCCCATGCGGCCATTCGCTACGGTTGCGACGGATATTTCGGATACCCCATCACTCCGCAGTCGGAGGTGATGGAGACCCTCATGGAACTCAAACCGTGGGAGACCACGGGCATGGTCGTTTTGCAGGCCGAGTCGGAGATCTCTTCGATCAACATGGTCTACGGCGGCGCATCGACCGGAAAACGGGTGATGACCTCCTCGTCCAGCCCCGGCATCAGCCTGATGTCCGAGGGGTTGAGCTACCTGGCGGGCGCCGAGTTGCCCTGCCTGATCGTCAATTGCCAGCGCGGCGGCCCGGGCCTGGGTACGATCCAGCCTTCGCAGGGCGACTATTTCCAGGCCTGCAAAGGCGGCGGCCACGGCGATTTCCACATGATCGTGCTGGCTCCCAACTCGGTGCAGGAGATGCACGACCATGTGTTCGAGGCGTTCGACCTCGCGTTCAAATACCGCAATCCGGCGCTGATCCTCGCCGACGGCGCCATCGGTCAGATGATGGAGAAGGTGGTGCTCGCACCCCAGCGTCCGCGCAAGACCGACGAGGAGCTGAAGGCCGAGTGCGGCGCGTGGGCCGCGCAGGGCAAACCCGCCGGCCGCGCGCGCAACATCGTGACCTCGCTCGAATTGCAGTCGGAGAAGATGGAAGTCATCAACAAACGGTTGCAGGAGAAATACAAGGCGCTGGAAGAGAACGAGGTGCGTTACGAAGCCATCGAGTGCGACGACGCCGACTACGTGATCGTGGCCTTCGGTTCGTCGGCCCGCATCTGCTCGGCGACGGTCGAAATGGCTCGCGCCGAGGGGCTGAAAGTCGGCCTGCTGCGTCCGATCACCCTCTACCCTTTCCCCAAGAAGCAGCTTGCCGAGATGGCCGCGCGGGGCGTCAAGGGATTCCTCTCGGCGGAACTCAACGCCGGGCAGATGGTCGAGGACGTGCGGCTGGCCGTCAACGGCAAGGCCCCGGTCGAGCATTACGGGCGTCAGGGCGGCATGATGTTCAACCCGGACGAAGTGCTCGACGCGCTCAAGGAAAAACTGATTAAAAAGTAGAAGACGATGGCAGAGGTTGAAAAGAAAACGGAGAATCTGGTTTACGCAAAACCGAAACTCATCACCGATAACGTCATGCACTACTGCCCGGGTTGCAGCCACGGCACGGTGCACAAGCTCATCGCCGAGGTCATCGAGGAGATGGGACTCGCGGAGAAGACCGTGGGCATTTCGCCCGTGGGCTGCTCGGTGTTCGCCTACAACTATATCGACATCGACTGGATCGAGGCGGCGCACGGGCGCGCGCTGGCCGTTGCGACGGCCGTGAAGCGGCTCTACCCGCAGAATATGGTCTTCACCTATCAGGGCGACGGCGACCTGTCGGCCATCGGTACGGCGGAGTCGATCCATGCGGCGGCGCGCGGCGAGAACGTCGTGGCCGTCTACATCAACAATGCGATCTACGGCATGACCGGCGGCCAGATGGCTCCGACCACCCTCTTGGGCATGAAGACCGCGACGACTCCCTACGGGCGCGATCCGCGGCTGAACGGCTATCCCTACAAGATCGCCGAGATGATGGCCCATCTGGACGGCGCGACCTACATCACGCGCCAGAGCGTGCATACGGCGGCCAACGTGCGCAAGTGCAAAAAGGCGATCCGCAAGGCGTTCGAGAATTCGATGGCCGGCAACGGTTTTTCGCTCGTGGAGGTCGTCTCGACCTGCAACAGCGGGTGGAAACTCTCGCCCGTGGCTTCGAACCAGTGGCTTGCCGAGAACATGCTGCCCTTCTATCCGCTGGGCGACATTAAAGATGTTAAAAAAGAGTAACGCTATGAAAGAGACGTTGATAATTGCAGGATTCGGAGGACAGGGCGTCCTCTCGATGGGTAAGATTCTGGCTTACTCGGGGGTGATGCAGGATTTCGAGGTGACGTGGATGCCCTCCTACGGTCCCGAGATGCGCGGCGGCACGGCCAACGTGACGGTAATTCTCTCCGACCGGAAGATTTCGTCGCCTATCGCCCATGAATTCGACACGGCGATCATCCTGAACCAGCAGTCGATGGAGAAATTCGAGCCGATGGTCAAGCCGGGCGGCGTGCTGATCTACGACACGAACGGCATCACGCGGCACCCCGTGCGCAAGGACATCGAAGTCTATGCGATCGACGCCACGGCCGAGTGTGCGAAGATGGGGCAGGCCAAACTGTTCAACACGATGATCCTGGGCGGTTACCTCAAGGTGCGCCCCGTGGTCGCGATGGAGAACGTGATGGTGGGTCTGAAAAAGTCGCTTCCCGAGCGCGCGTGGAAAATGCTTCCGGCCAACGAGGAGGCCATCCGCCACGGCGGCGAGATAATCCGCAAGCGGTGATTCAGTGACATATTTTATGAAGAAGGAGGCGCCCCCGCAACGGGGGCGCCTCTCTTTGATATTACAAATCATCCATTGCTTGTGTTTTAACTTTATTGGTGTTGATTTTATCCCAATACTGTAATTTTGCAAAGCAACGTCTATCTTGATGTTCCAATGATAGTTGAATATCCCCATTGGGTGTTTCAAAAGTTGTGTAATATGTACATTTGTCCATTCGCAAAAAGGTCAATCTCAAACCGTCGTCATTTGGTTGACTATAACTTTGAAATTTTTCCACACAATCAGCTGGCTCCCCGTATTTCTGAATGAGCATTTCCTTGAGCGTTTGGTAATTATTTTCAAGTTTGGACCAGTTGTCGCATTCCGGAAATATAACACCGATTGTATTTACTACATTGGTCGTTTTAAGTGTCGATACGCCGATTATGCACCCTTTAAATCCGGCAAAATCTCCTTGAAGGACGGCGGTTCCGTCTTTTATTCCCAAATCGGAAAAACCGGCAGCCTTCATTTTGGATACATATGCAGCAAGTGTCCCATCAATGGGAACTCCTTTGAATTTTAAGTGCTGTGCATCTGTTTGGGCGAATGATGATAGCGAAATGCATAGTGAAATCAATATAAAACAGATGTTTTTCATGTAGATTGTATTCGTTGTTTTTAATCTTGTTTTATGGATTTTTCTTCTTTCGGCTGAAAGTCAATCTGATAGAATTTGAATTCCGGTTTGGTCATGGCTCCGGTCGCAGCGTCTATTCCCCATCCGAGTATGTCCAGCAGATTGATGACCGATACTGCGTTGAAACTTTTGTTGATGATAACCGTTTCCGTTGTATAGGCAGGCGATTCGGCTTTGACGACCGTTTCGTCGAAACCGCGTCTGATTTTGGTCGTGTAGGGGAAAGTGACATTGGTGTATTTGCGGCCGTCGATCGTAAGGGTCGCTTTTTCTGCGATGTCGCTGTCGAAGGTCACTTTTGCTTTCGATCCGCAAAAAACGGTGGCGCAGGAGGTCATCAAAAGAGATGAGCACAGGAATATTCCGAAATATTTCATTGTATGGTGAATATGTGCCGTGTCCCTGCGGCTGGGTTGGGTTAGGTACATAAAAAACGTGGGACATAACTTTTATCATCGCATATCGAGGTTCTGGAATACCTTGTGGCAATAATAGAAAGTGAAGCCCACGCCATAGACGTGAGCATCAACTTCACTTCTTTTGCCACAATTTGAAATTTTCCAGATTTCGATATGCAAAGACGCAAAGCTAACGCTTTTTATATGTATGCGCCGGGAATGCCGCGGCGCGGTTGGATCGGGATGGTGTTCGGTTTGTTATCTGACCATAGGCTACGGGTTTAGGGGTTCTTCACGCAAATATACAAATCTTTCCGGAGGAATGAAATCGGATGCCTTTTTATTTTATTCAGAAGTCCGGAAATGC
Source organism: Alistipes sp. 56_sp_Nov_56_25 (assembly GCF_001915285.1). Classification (NCBI taxonomy): domain Bacteria; kingdom Pseudomonadati; phylum Bacteroidota; class Bacteroidia; order Bacteroidales; family Rikenellaceae; genus Alistipes; species Alistipes sp. 56_sp_Nov_56_25. The sequence continues at coordinate 82,126 of NZ_MNQF01000065.1, read as the reverse complement.
CGTCCGCCTATCCGAAAAAGCCGTTTGTGTATACGCTTCCGTGTGCGGCGGGAAATCGGCGGATAACGTACCGGCAAATTCCGTATCTTGGAAAATGAATTCCGGCAGGGCATCGACTTTGCATGTCCGGGTATAAACTTTTAAAAACTCCGATTTATGGAAAAGAACGAACAGCAGATGCCGCGGCTCGGCGAGCCGGTTCCGGCATTCGAGGCCATGACCACCAAGGGGAAGATCAGCTTCCCGGACGATTACAAGGGCAAATGGGTGATTCTTTTCAGCCACCCTGCCGATTTCACCCCGATCTGCACCACCGAAATACTCACTTTCGGGGCGCATACCGAGGAGTTCCGGGCGTTGAACTGCGAACTGGTCGGCCTGTCGGTCGACAGCCGCAACAGCCATATCGCATGGCTCAAGACCATCCGCGAGAAGATCGAGTACAAGGGCATGAAGGATGTGAAAGTCGGGTTCCCGATCATCGACGACGTTGCGATGAAAGTGGCGTCGCTCTACGGCATGATCCAGCCCGGCGAGAGCCAGACCGCCGCCGTGCGCGCCGTGTTCTTCGTCGACCCGAAGGGCGTGCTGCGGGCGATGATCTACTATCCGCTGGCTCTGGGCCGCAATTTCGACGAGATCAGGCGGGTTTTGGTGGGCTTGCAGACCATCGATGCCTTCGGCATCGCGCTGCCCGCCGACTGGCGTCCGGGCGACGAGGTGATCGTGCCGATGAAGGGCGACGATCAGGAGAAGGTTCCCGAAGGGGCGAAGTGCTACGACTGGTTTTTCTGCACCAAACCGCTGCCGAAAGAGGAGATCGGACGGAAACTCGGCGAGAAGGTATGACGCCCCTGCATTGCACGACAGAAGAGGCTTCCCGCGGGAAGCCTCTTCTGTCGTGTGCATTCGTATCTCTGCAATCCGGGGACGGTCGGCAAAGGCCGCTCCGCTCTATTCCCGGAAGCGGCATTGCTGTACGTCGCGCCACCCGAGGAGCAGTTCGCGCACCGCGAGCCGTTTTTTGCCCGCTATTTGCAGTTCTCCGAGGGCGATCCATCCGTCGGCGCACGCCACGCGGATAAAGGTTCTTCCGTCGCTCTGGAGCGTGCCGCACGCCTCGCCGTGGACCGCGGCCTCGAACGACGCCGAGAAAATCTTGGCGCTCGACGCTTCGCCGTCGCCCTCGCGGTACATCTCGGTCCATGCCGCCGGATAGGGTGACAGTCCGCGGACGAAATTCACGATCTCGCGGCCCGGTTTTTCCCAGTCGATCCGGCAGTCCTCCTTGAAAATCTTCGGCGCCGGGCGCAGCGTCGCCTCGTCGATGTGCTGCTGCTCCACGGGCCGGATCTCCCCCGCCGCAATGCGGTCGACGGTTTCGGTTACGAGCGAGGTTCCCGTTGTCATCAGACGTTCGTAGAGCGTCCCGACGTTGTCTTCCGGAAGGATCGGAACCCGGATCTGCCCGATGATGCCGCCCTTGTCGATCTCGTGGTTCAGCAGAAACGTGGTGACGCCCGTCTCGGTCTCGCCGTTGATGATCGCCCAGTTGATCGGCGCGGCCCCGCGGTATTGGGGCAGCAGCGAGGCGTGGAGGTTGAAGGTCCCCAGCCGCGGCATGGCCCAGACGACCTCGGGAAGCATGCGGAAGGCGATCACGATGCCCAGGTCGGGCCGCAGCGCCTCGAGGGCCTCGACGAACTCCGGGGCTTTCAGCTTTTCGGGCTGCAATACCGGCAGACCCAGTTCCAGAGCCGCGATCTTAACCTCGCTCCGGTGTATTTTCTGTCCGCGTCCGGCGGGTTTGTCGGGCGAAGTCACCACGCCCACGACGTTGTAGCCGCCCCCGACGAGCGCCCGCAGCGACGGCACGGCGAATTCGGGCGTGCCCATGAATACGATGCGAAGGTCTTTGGCGTCCATGCGTTATCTTTTTTCCAGTCCCAGCGTGTGGTGCATGCGCTCCTGCTTGGTCTCCAGATAGTGTGCGTTGTAGGGGTTCGGGGCGATGACGATGGGCACGATCTCGTCGATGCAAAGCCCGTAGCCCTCCAGCCCGGCCCGTTTGAGCGGGTTGTTGGTCATCAGGCGCATGTGGCGGATGCCCAGCTCGCGGATGATGCTCGCCCCCACGCCGTAGTCGCGTTCGTCGGCCTTGAAGCCCAGTTTGAGGTTGGCGTCCACCGTGTCGAGACCCTCATCCTGCAATTTGTAGGCGTGGATTTTGTTGCACAGCCCGATGCCGCGCCCCTCCTGATTGAGGTAGACGACGGCGCCCCGGCCTTCGCGGTCGATCATCTCCATCGCCTTGTGGAGCTGCTCGCCGCAGTCGCAGCGGTACGAGCCGAAAATGTCGCCCGTGGCGCACGACGAATGCACGCGCACCAGCACCGGTTCGTCTTCGGTCCACTCCCCTTTCGTCAGGGCCACATGCTCCACGCCGTTGGATTTCTGGCGGAACGGTGTGATCTGGAATTCGCCCCACTCCGTGGGCAGGGGCACCGTCACGCCCTTTTCGATGATCGACTCCTCGCGGAGGCGGTAGGCGATCAGCGAGGCGATCGAGATGATTTTCAGGTCGAATTTTTTTGCGGTCTCCAGCAGTTGCGGCAGGCGGGCCATCGTGCCGTCCTCGTTCATAATCTCGATCAGCGCGCCGGCGGGCTGCAATCCGGCCAGGCGGGCCAGGTCGATGGCCGCCTCGGTGTGTCCCGGACGGCGCAGCACGCCCTTGTCGCGCGCGCGCAGGGGATTGATATGTCCCGGGCGGCCCAGGTCGGTGGGTTTCGTTTCGGGGTCGGCCAGCGCGCGGATCGTCGCGGCGCGGTCGTGGATCGAGACGCCCGTGGTGCAGTCGTTGCCCAGCAGGTCGACCGTCACGGTGAAGGGCGTGCCCAGCAGCGAGGTGTTGTTCTCCTCCATCATGTTGAGCCCCAGTTCGTCGCAGCGTTTCTCCGACAGCGGGGCGCACAGCACGCCGCGGCCCTCCTTGAGCATGAAGTTCACGATTTCGGGCGTGATCTTCTCCGCCGCGACGATGAAGTCGCCTTCGTTCTCGCGGTCCTCGTCGTCCACGACGATAACGGGTTTGCCGATGCGGAAGTCCTCGATGACCTCCTCCACGCTATTGAGCACAGTCTCTTTTGCCATTTCGTTTGAGTTTTATTGCTTTCGTCAGTTTCTTGAATTGCGGAACCAGTTTCTCTTTCAGCGCCTTGAACTTCCCGGCGTACCAGTCCGTGTCGAGCAGCGCCGAGTCGTTGGTGGCCTTGTAGGTGAGGTATATGGCTATCGGCGTGAGGATGAAGGTCGAGAGCCACATGCCGTAGACGGCCTCCCAGTTACCCTCCTTGGCCAGTTTTTCGCCCGAGAGGCTGATCATGTAGTAGATCACGAAGAAGATCACCGACACCACCACCGGAAGCCCCAGGCCGCCCTTGCGGATGATGGCGCCCAGCGGCGCGCCGATCAAGAAGAAGATCAGGATCGACACCGGAAGCGACATTTTCTTGTGCCACTCGACCTTCGATCGGTAGAGCTGGTTGAGGGCCTCCTTGGCCGTCGATTCGTCGAATGCGAACATGTTGCGCGAGTTTTTGGCCAGCGTCCGCGCCTGGTTCCAGACACGTTCGCGTTCGCGTGTGGGCAGCATGATGACCGAATCCGTCGCCAGCAGGTCGCGGAAGTCCCGTTTGTCCACCTGCAGGCTGTCGGGCAGCGGCAGCACGGTGTTGTCTCGGGCGAAAATCTGCTCTTTCAGCAGCGGTTCGTAGGAACTCGTCGTGGCGGCGTTGACCTTGATCTCCAGCGAGTCGATGTCGTGCTGCAATTCGCTGATGTTCTTGGTCTGGCTGCTCGTGAACAGGTCGGCGTCGGTGCGTCCCATGGCGAATCCCGACATGGGGATCACCTGTTTTTGCAGGTCGAAGGTGTGGTGGCGCAGGGCGCTTTTCGTGAACCACTGGCTGTTGCGGGTCTGTTCGTAGGTCTCGCCGTGGAAGAGCGTCACCAGCAGGTATTTCTTGTCGTCCGACAGGCGGATATAGCCCGAGTCGGCCACGATGGTGTTCATGTTGCCGTTGGCGGCGCGGTTGTCGTAGATCAGCACGTCGTGCAGCAGGTGCGTGTCGGGTTCCTGGTGGCTCACGCGGATCGACATGTTGTCGATGCCGTTGAAGAAGAGCCCGTCCTGGAATTCGAGGGCCTGTTTCTGCTGCCGGATGTCGTAGAGCGTGCTGAATAGCTTCTTGTTGGCGTTCGGCACGAGGTTGTTGCCGATGAAGAAACTGCCGACGGAGACCAGGCTCACCAGAATGATCAGCGGCTTGGTGATCTGCACGAGCGACATGCCCGCCGATTTCATGGCCAGCAGTTCGTAGTTCTCACCCAGGTTACCCATGGTCATAATCGCCGCCAGCAGCATCGAGAGCGGCAGCCCCATCGGGATCATGTTGGCCATGAAATAGGTCATCAGCTCGATGATGATGCCGGCGCTCAATCCCTTGCCCACCAGCTCGTCGATGTATCGCCACACGATGTTCATCATCAGCACGAACATGACGATGAAAAACGTGAGGACCATCGGGCCGAGGTAGGACTTCAGAACGAGTCTGTGAATGGTTTTCATGCGGCGGATCGCAGTTTTTTGTTACGCAAAGATAGTGCAAGGCGAGAGGAGTGCCAAATTTATTTGAGCGCTTCCGGGTCGCAGCCTATCCAAACGGCAGCCTTTTTTGTCGTAAAGATAACAGTTTTACCATTATAAGCGTAAGAGTGAGGGTAAATATTATGGCGGCGCCGGGCGGAACCTCGAAATTGTAGCTGACGACAAGCCCTGCGATGTTGCCCGCCACAGCCACGAGGGGTGCGGCGAGGGCGATGGTGCGGTACGACCGCGAGAGCGAGTTGACGATCACCACGGGCATCGTCACGAGCGAGATCAGCAGCACGATGCCCATGATGCGGATCGAGAGCACGATGGTCACCGCCACCAGCGCGGCCATCAGATAGGAGATCACGCGCGTGGGGATGCCCCGGCTGCGGGCGAAGTCGCGGTCGAAAGCCGTGTACATCACCGGGCGGAGCCATAGCAGCGCCCCGGCGATGATCACCGCCGTCAGCGCGGCGAGGGCCGCGACGTCGCTGTCGGTCACGGTCACGATGCTGCCGAAGAGGTAGGCCGACAGATCGCCCGAGGTGTAGCCCGGGCGCAGGCTCATAAAGAGCGCGCCGACGGCCATGCCGACGGACCAGATGATGCCGATGGCCGAATCCTCGCGGATGCGTCCCCGGCTGCCGGCCCATTCGATGCCCAGCGCCGAGAGCACGGCGAAGATCATCGCCCCGGCGATCGGGTTGGCGCCCATCCAGAAGGCGATGCCCAGTCCGCCGAACGAGGCATGGGTGATGCCGCCCGCGAGGAACACCATGCGGCGGCAGACGACGTAGGTTCCGATCACTCCGCACGTTATGCCCGACAGCACGCACGCCGCGAGCGCGTTCGAAAGGTAGCCGTATTGGATCAGATCGCTGAAAAATCCCATGTATTCCTTATAATTGCGCGCAAATTTACGCTTTTTTATCGGAAAAGCCTCCTCCTTTCGCGCAGTTTTCGTAATTTCGTGCCGGAAAAACACGAATCCATGCAACCTCGCAGAGTCAATTTTCATACCTTGGGCTGCAAGCTCAATTTTTCGGAGTCCTCGACCCTCGCCCGCGAGTTCGAGCGCGGCGGTTTCGTGCGCGTCGCGCCCACGGCCGAAGCCGATATTTGCGTCATCAACAGCTGTTCCGTCACGGAGCACGCCGACAAGAAATGCCGCAACCTGATCCGCAAACTCCACCGCCGCAACCCTGCGGCGATCATCGCCGTGACGGGATGCTACGCGCAGCTCAAGCCGCAGGAGATCGCCGCGATAGAGGGTGTGGACATCGTGTTGAGCAACAACGATAAGGGGGCGTTATTTAAACGAGTGGTTGAACTGTCGGGCAAGGGCCGGGCGCAGGTGTACAGCTGCGAAACCGATTCGCTCACGTCGTTCTTCGCGGCCTTTTCGAGCGGCGACCGCACGCGCGCCTTCCTCAAGGTGCAGGACGGGTGCGACTACTGCTGTTCCTACTGCACGATCCACTACGCCCGCGGTTCGAGCCGCAACATGCCCGTCGCCGACCTCGTGGCCGAGGCGCGGCAGATCGCTGCCGGGGGGCAGAAGGAGATCGTCCTGACGGGCGTCAACACGGGGGATTTCGGCCGCACGACGGGGGAGCGGTTTATCGACCTGCTGCGGGCGCTCAACGAGGTCGAAGGGATCGAACGCTACCGCATTTCGTCGATCGAGCCGAACCTGCTGACCGACGAAATCATCGCATTTTGCGCCGCGTCGCCTAAATTCATGCACCATTTCCACATTCCGCTCCAGAGCGGTTCGGACCGGATTCTGGGCCTGATGCGCCGCCGCTACACCACGGCGCGCTTCGCCGAGCGGATCGCGGCCGTGAGACGGCTGATGCCCGACGCCTTCATCGGCATCGACGTGATCGTCGGGTTCCCGGGCGAGACGGATGCCGATTTCCGCACGACGTACGATTTTCTGGCGAGGCTCGAACCCGCTTTCCTGCATATCTTTCCCTTCTCGGAGCGTCCCGGGACGCCGGCCGTCGACCTGCCCGGCAAGGTGCCTCCGTCGGTCGCCACGCAGCGCGTCGCCGAACTGGAGGGCCTCTGCGAACGCCTGCACGGCGCGTTCTGCGCCCGGGCCGAAGGCACGGAGGATACGGTGCTCTTCGAAAGCACGCGCCGCGACGGCATGATGTTCGGCTTCACGGGCAGCTACCGCCGGGTGAAAGTCCCCTACGACCGTTCGAAGGTCAATGCCGTCTGCCGCGTGAAACTCGGCGCGATGGACGAAACTCACGATTTGTTGGGGGAAATTCTGGATTAATCACTATATTTGCAGGAATGGAAATTTAAAACGCTATGACGGGTTTGCGCAAACGGGTGACGGTCGGTTTTTTGAGCATCGTCTGCCTGCTGTTTTTTTCGGGTATGGTCTCGTTTCTCGAATTGAGCCACCTGAGCCGGGATACGGGCGAGATTCTCAAGGCCAACAAACGGAATATCGAGCTGGCCAAGGAGATGCTCGATGCTGCGCACGAGCAGAACATCGCGTTGATCCGCCTTTCGGTTTTCGGCGACAGGTCGTGCGACAGCCTTTGCCGCAAGAGCATGGAGCGGCTCGAAAACACGCTGCTCGTGGCCCAGAGCGAGGCGCTTGAGAAGTCGTTCCTCGACTCGCTGGCCTTCGCCACGACCGAGCTGCGCCTCGTGACGGACAACTACCTCGCCTTCGGGGGCGCCGCCCGTGCCGACTCGCCGGCGGCCATGCGGCCCGATTCGCTGGGCGGCAGGTGGTACAGCGAAGAGTACCAGGCCCTTTACGGCCGTCTTACGGCCGCCATCAAGAGTTATATGACCTCGACGCAGAGTTCGCTGGTTCCGCGCGCCGAGCAGATGAAGAAAAACGCCTACCGCGCCGTGACGCCCGTGCTGATCTCGCTGGCCGTGATGATCGCCATCGTGCTGATGCTCTTTTACTTCATGTCGATCTACTGCGTGACGCCCATCGAGCGGATGAACAAGGGGCTGGGCGACTGGCTCTCGTTCCGCGTGCCCTTCGCCGTGAAGGGCGACCTCAAGGACGAGGTGCTCGAACTCAAGGAGAAAATCGAGTCGCTGATCAACATTTCCAAACAGACCAAATCCTGATGCGGCGATGCGGGTAGACGTGGTTTTACGGTATATCGGGGTCGTGATGCTCTTCATTGCGATGTTCATGCTGCTGTCGGCGGGAATCTCCTACCTGAGCGGCATGGATTCGGCGTTCTATCCCCTGCTGCTCTCCTCGCTGCTCACGGCCCTGCTGGGCGCCTTTCCGCTGATCTTCGTGGGCAAGCGCGAGCAGATCACCAACAAGGAGGGGTTCTGCATTGTCGTCGGGGCGTGGCTCGTGGCCTGCGTCGTGTCGATGTTCCCCTACCTGATCTGGGGCGGGGAGTTCTCGCTGGTCAACGCCTGGTTCGAGAGCGTCTCGGGCCTCACGACCACCGGATCGACGATCCTGAACGATGTCGAAGCCCTGCCCCGCGGATTGCAGTTCTGGCGCATGTCGTCGACGTGGATCGGCGGTATGGGCGTGGTGATGTTCGCGCTGGTGGTCCTGCCGTCGATGGGGCGCAGCAAGATGATGCTCTCCAACGTGGAGCTTTCGACGATGGCCAAGGACAACTACCGCTACCGTTCGCAGATCATCGTGCAGATCCTGCTGGTGGTCTATGTGGGGCTTACCGTGCTGTCGACCGTGCTGCTCAAGATGGCGGGCATGAACTGGTTCGACGCCCTGTGCCACGCCATGTCGGCCTGCGCCACGAGCGGATTCTCGACCAAGAACGCCAGCATCGCCTATTTCAACAGTCCGGCGATCGACACGATCCTGATCTTCGCGATGGCCACGGCGGGCGTCCATTTCGGGCTGATCTACGCCACGGTGACGGGCAAGCGCAGCAACATCTTCCGCTCGGAGGTGACGCGCTGGTACTTCGGGATGCTGCTCGCGGGCGGCGTGCTGATCGCCGTCAGCCTCTTCGCCGCGGACATCTACCCCACGCTGACCGCGTCGTTCCGCTACGCGATGTTCCAGTTCGTGTCGGTGGTGACCACGACGGGTTTCGCCACGGCCGACTCCAACACGTGGACTTCGTTCGCCGTCATCCTGCTGATTTTCGGCTCGATCGTCTGCGCCTGCGCCGGGTCTACGGCCGGCGGCATCAAGGTCAACCGCCTGGTGCTGGCCGGGAAGATGATGCGCACGCGCCTGCGGCAGCAGCAGCATCCCAACGCCATCATCCGCATCCGCCTCGACGGCGTCATTCAGGAGAACGAGGCCCTGCACGCGGTGATGATCTTCATCGTCACCTACCTGATGTTCATACTCGCCGGCACGGTCTTCGGCACGATGCTCGGCGTCGATCTGACGACCAGTTTCACCGGGGCGGTGGCCTCGATGGGCAACGTCGGCCCCGGGTTCGGGGAGGTCGGCTCGATGGATAACTTCTCGGCGATGCCCGCGGCGTTCAAGGTTTCCAATTCGCTGCTGATGCTGCTGGGGCGTCTGGAGATTTTCGGACTCATACAGATTTTTTTCATTAAATGGTGGAGGTGACCCAAACTATGTTTCGCAGGATTCTCATATACGCGCTGGGTGCGGTTTTCCTGACCGCCGGCGGAGTGCGGGCGCAGCAGCCCGAGGTCGAAGCCCGCATTGCGGGGCTGGAGGGAAACGCCGAGTACATGTCGCTGCTCCGCGAGGATGCGCAGTTGCAGATACGCGAGGATTCGATCGTCAACGCCGTGGAGCGCATGCGCCGGCAGCTGCGCGAGGACCCGGGCAAGCGGCAGCAGTATTCGCAGGAGATTTTGCAGCTCGAAAGCAGGATTTTCGAAATCCGCAATGCCAAGGGACGCCTGATCGACCGTATCAACACCATCGAGCAGGAGTGGGTGCTGGCCAGCCTGAACGGCGCGGCGCAGCAGCCTGCGGCGTCTGCTGAAAAAAGCCCTGCGGAGGCGGTCCCCGACTCGCTGAAGGTCCGCAATCTGGTGGACAACCTCTATTTCCGCGAACACCTCCCGGCGGAGGATTATGCGGCCCTGCGCGACGCGCAGCGGCAGGAGATGCGGGCCGTGGACTATGTCAATCGCTATTTCGCCAACCATGGCACGCTGACCGAGCTGGCCGAAACCTACGCCGCCGTGCAGACCGAGGCCGAGGCGATGGAGGTTTTCGAGCGTTACAACGCCTTGCAGGGCGTGAACCGCGCGCTGGCCGACTCGCTCGCTGCGACGTGGAATTCGATTTTCGACAACAAGAGCTACGCCTACGGCTATCTGCTCGACAAGATGGGCGAGGAGGAGGTGCTCGCCCGCGAGGAGGAGGCGCTTTCGGAGGCTTCGCGCCAGCTGTCGGCCTTGCAGGGCGAGACGGCTTCGGACGCCGTGGCGGACTATTTCCTGCGCAAGCGGGTCGTCGTCGACTACGAGGCCGCCGTGGCCGGAGTGCTGGCGCTGGACGCCGCACGCGATTCGCTGCGCGGCGTTGCGGCGCAGCTCGAATCCATCGACTACCGCCTGCCGAGGGTCGAAGTCGCCGAGCGTTACTTCCTCGACTACGACAGCGTGGCCTTCTCGTCGAAGCCGGTGTACTCCTACCAGAATCCCATTCCCGAGTGCCGGGTCTATGCCAACGGCACGATCTACCGCATCCTGCTCGGAACGTTCAACACCAAGCGCGCCGCCGCGACTTTCCGGGGCGCCTATCCGCTCTTCTACCTGATCAACGACGAGGGCAAGTGGTGCTACTATGCGGGCGGCTTCGCCACGCTGGCCGAGGCCGAGGCGGCGCAGGCGCTGCTGAAAAAGCGCGGGTTCGTGCGGCCCGAAATCGTGGTGTGGACCGACGGCGCGGCCCGCAACCTTTCGCTCGACCCCGAGGCGGCGAAAGTCACCTACCGCGTCGAGATCACCGGGACCGACGCCCTGTCGGACGAAGTGAAGGGGGTGATCGCCGCAACGGGCGAAGGCTACGAACTTTCGCGCGTGGGCAGCCAGCTCTTCGTCGTGGGGGCTTTCGACGACAGGGCCGTCGCCGACCGTCTGGCCGAGTCGATACGGCAAACGGATGCCGCACTGGAGGTAAAAGTCGCCGAAATCGCAGAATAAATCGGAACCCGGATGAAATTTATCGCAGAATTCGTCCGGATTCTGAATTTTTTACCTATCTTTATTGCAATATTCCACAAGCCTTATGGAGATGTTCTATATTGTACTGCTCGTTTTTTTCGGCCTGCTGTTTCTGGTGGCCGAATTGGTCCTGCTGCCCGGGGTGTCGATCGGGGCCGTGCTGGCGCTGGTCTGCTACGGCAGTTCGGTGTACCTCGCCTTCCGTGATTTCGGTCCCGTGACGGGGACTGTCGTCATCCTCGTCATTCTCGTATTGTCGGTCATCGCCACCGTCGTCTCGCTGCGGGCCAAGACCTGGCAGCGTTTCTCGCTCAAGCAGGAGATCCGGTCGTCGTCGATGCCCGTCATTCCGGCCGAGGAGTTGCAGGTCGGCGACCGGGGCGTGACCCTCTCGCGCCTCTCCCCGATGGGCAAGGTCGAGATCGGAGGCCGCACCTACGAAGCCAAGTCGCAGGGAGCCTATGTCGACCAGCAGCGAGATGTCGAGGTCGTGGGATTCGAGAATTTCAGCGTTATCGTAAAAACAATCAAATAAGCTAAATTATGGATTTTCAGGGTGGAATGATCGTGTTGATCGTCTTCGTGAGCCTTTTTGCGATCTGGCTCCTCTTCTATTTTATTCCGGTGGGACTGTGGTTCTCGGCCCTGGTGTCGGGCGTGCGTATCAGCCTGCTGCAACTGGTGCTGATGCGTTGGCGCAAGGTCCCGCCCTCGACCATTGTTTCGTCGATGATCGAGAGCACGAAAGCCGGACTGACCCTCAATCCCAACGAGCTGGAGGCCCACTACCTCGCGGGCGGCAACGTCACGAACGTGGTGCACGCGCTGGTTTCGGCCCAGAAGGCCAACATCATGCTGGATTTCAAGATGGCGACGGCCATCGACCTGGCGGGCCGCGACGTGTTCGAGGCCGTGCAGATGTCGGTCAACCCCAAGGTGATCAACACGCCTCCCGTGGCCGCCGTGGCCAAGGACGGCATCCAGCTGATCGCAAAGGCCCGCGTCACGGTGCGCGCCAACATCAAGCAGCTGGTCGGCGGCGCCGGCGAGGAGACCGTGCTGGCGCGTGTCGGCGAGGGCATCGTTTCGTCGATCGGCTCGGCCGCGTCGCATAAGATCGTGCTCGAAAATCCCGACTCCATTTCGCGCGTGGTGCTCGAAAAGGGCCTCGACGCCGGAACGGCCTTCGAAATCCTCTCGATCGACATCGCCGACATCGACGTGGGCAAGAACATCGGCGCCCAGCTGCAAATGGACCAGGCGCAGGCCGACAAGAACATCGCCCAGGCGAAAGCCGAGGAGCGGCGTGCGATGGCCGTGGCGCTCGAACAAGAGAACAAGGCCAAGGCGCAGGACGCCCGCGCCAAGGTGATTCTCGCCGAGGCCGAAGTGCCGCTGGCCATGGCCGAGGCGTTCCGCAACGGCAACCTGGGCATCATGGACTACTACAAGATGAAGAACATCATGGCCGACACGCAGATGCGCGAGACCATTGCCAAACCCGAAAAGAAATAGTTTTGACGGATTTGTTATCAGGGGGTGCGCGTCGTGCGCGCCCTTTTTTGTGAAAGATTCAGACAGTTATGAGAAAGTGCCTTTTGATTCTGTTTTTCGCTTTTGCCGCGGCGGGAGCCTCCGCTGCGCAGATCGACACGGTGGCGGTTTGCAGCACGAAGATGCAGCGCGAAATTCCGGCGCTGGTCGTGGTTCCCGATGCCGGCGTCGGGCGGCGCATGCCCGTGCTCTACCTGCTGCATGGTTTCGGCGGTTCGTACACGACGTGGCAGAACATCACCGACCTGCGTCCGCTGGCCGACGCCTGCGGGATGATCGTCGTCTGCCCCGACGGCGCGAACAGTTGGTATTGGGACAGTCCCCTCGATCCGGCGTCGCAGTTCGAGACCTTCGTGGCGCAGGAACTGCCCGACTGGATCGACGCCCGCTACCTGACGATTCCTTCGCGCGAGGGCCGCGCCGTCACGGGCTTGAGTATGGGCGGTCACGGCGCGCTGTGGGTAGCGCTGCGCCACAAAGACCGTTTCGGGGCTGCGGGATCGACCTCGGGAGGCGTGGACATCCGGCCTTTCCCCGACTCGTGGGAGATGAAGAAACAGTTGGGCGAACTGAAAGACAATCCGGAACGCTGGAACGCGCATACGGTGATCCGTCAGGCCGCTTCGCTCCGGGACGGCGAACTGGCGCTCATCTTCGACTGCGGTTATCAGGATTTCTTCTATCAGGTGAATCTGAACCTCCACGAACAGCTGATGCGGCAGGGCGTGGGGCACGATTTCCTGGTGCGTCCCGGTGCGCACAACGCGGCCTACTGGTCCGCGTCGCTCCCCTGCCAGATGCTTTTCTTTCAGCGCTGGTTCGCCCGGAATGCGCCCCAGCCGGCCGTGACGGCCTCGGGGCGGCGTGTGGTGTATATCGGCGACTCGATCACCGACGGTAATTGGGGCAAGGCCAACGGAAAACCGTCGTCGCAGCGCAATCTGTGGGATCGCAACCACCTTTTCGGCAGCGGGTATATGTATTTATGCGCCAGCTATTACCAGGGCTATTTCCCCGACCGCGACTACCGGTTCTTCAACCGCGGCGTGGGCGGTCATGCGTTGGGCGACCTTGCCGCCCGCTGGCAGGAGGATGTGATCGACCTGCGGCCCGACGTGCTGTCGGTGTTTGTCGGGACGAACGATGCGGAACGTCACCTTGGCAGACTGCTGCGCGCCGACGATCCGAAAACGGTTCCCGATTTCGATTTTGCCGACTGGGAAAGGACCTATCGCGGTCTGCTCGATCAGGCCCGGCAGGCAAATCCTGCGTTGAAAATCGTACTGTGCACGCCCTTTGCCGCACCCTGCGGGAAGATCGTTGAAGGCGCATTGGGCGAATATTATCCCCTGCGGCAGCGGATACTGGCGCAATGCTGTGTGATCGTGGAGCGAATCGCAGCCGACTACGGCGCGACGCTCGTGCCCTTCCACCGGCTTATCGCCGATCTGGAAACGCGGCTGCCGAACGGCGATGCGACCTATTGGGTGTGGGACGGCATCCACCCCACGCCTGCCGGTCAGCGACTGATGGCCGATTGCTGGATCGGCGCCGCGGCCCGGAACGGTGTTATGGAATGACAAAAGCGAGCCTTCGAAGGCTCGCTTTTGTTTGGCGCGGGGTCAGTAGACCTCCTCGGGCAGCGTTTCGCCGACCGGTTCGCCTTCGAGGTTGTCGCGCCACTTGATCGCCGCGTGCGTGCCGTCGCAGTAGGGTTTGTTGGCCGACTGGCCGCAGCGGCATGCGACCACGCGGTTGCGGATTTCGTAGGTATGGCCGTCTTCGCGCCGCAGGGGAATGCCGCCGCGAATCCACAGGCCGCCGCTGCTGCCGATGGTGACGTCCTCGATCAGCCCGAGACTCGGGGCGAACCGGAATTCGTAGGGGCTGCCCGTTTTTCGGTCCCAGGCCGTCAGCCGTCCGCCGGGGCACATCGACGCTTCGCGGATGGCCAGCTGGCGTGCTTCGGGATCGGCGGACCGCTCGGTGAGCGTCCACGCGTCGCCCCCGGGGTGGCAGAAGCGCGCGAAGACGCAGTATTTCGGATTGTCGGTCATCGTGAGGGTCCCGCCCTCGACGGTCTCGGCCTTGTCGAGCAGCGATTCGTCGGGTGCGGTGAGCCTCGGGTCCCAGGCCGCCGTTTCGTGGCTCCCGTCGCAGTAAGGTTTGCGTTTCGAGGCCCCGCAGCGGCAGAGCGCCGTAGGTTCCGCCTCGGTCGAGAAGCGCCGCCCTTCCTGGAAATACCAGCTTTCGTTCTGCTCGTTGGGCATGATGAACTGCTCGGCCAGCGGCGGGCGTCCGTAGACCAGGAAGGGGCCTTTTTCGGTCACGGTGATGCTGAAGCGCTCCTCGGCGGGAGAACTTCCCGTTTCGATTTTCAATTTCGACATACTATATGCGTTTCTGATTCGTTAGGGAATAGGCGGCAATAATTGTTCCCAAATGCAATTATTCGGACGGGCATGTGGCATTTATTCCGCTTTTTGGTATCTTTGGTGCCGTGACGGCACTTTCGGGAGGGGAAGTTTTGTTGAACCGTGCGCAATTCAGTTTTGCACCCGTCCGACTTTTTATTATCTTTGCCGTTGATTTTGAAACTGAAATAAGAAAAGAATGAACTATATGAAAAGATTTGCAGGGTTGGTTTGCGCGGTTGCGGCCGTCGTTTTTTTTGCTTCGTGCAGCAAGGACAAGGAATCGGGAACGATCGCGTTCGATTCTCCGGCCGTTTTCCTCAATGCGGGCGACGCAGTGACGGTGGGTTTTTCGGCCTCCAACATCGAGAGTTTCTCGATAACGGGCAAACCCACGGGCTGGAGCGATCCCGTTATCGACGCGGCGAACCGCACCATTACGGTCGTCTCTCCCGAGAAATTCGACGACGACAATGATGCCGTAAAGTCGGGTTCGGTGACCCTGACGGGCAAGGTGCACGGCGGATCGACGGCTTCGGCGACGCTTTTCGTGGGTGTGGTCGACACCGAGGATTTGAGCGACAAGCCGGCCAACTGTTATCTGATCAACAAGAAGGAGACCAACTACCTGATCAACGCCATGTACAAGGGCGACGTGACCGAGCAGGTGCCCTCTTCGGTCGATGTCATCTGGCAGAGCCAGTCGAATCTGATCCAATACCTGGAGTTGAAAGACGGCAAGGCGTCGTTCTACGTAGCTGCCGACAGCGACGACGGGGACAAGATCAAGGAGGGCAACGCCGTGATCGGAGCCTACGACGCCGGTGGCACGCTGATCTGGAGCTGGCACGTATGGGCTGCGGACTACGATCCCGACGCCGAGGGCGGTGCGGTCGATTTCAACGGCTATTCGATGATGACCCGCAACCTCGGGGCGCTGGCCGCCGACAACTCGTCGGTGGAGAACATCCTCGCCTCGTACGGACTTTATTATCAGTGGGGCCGTAAGGACCCCTTCATCGGCCCGAGTTCGTACAACGCCGCCAACGGCGCATCGGCCAGCATGTACAACGGCGGCGGCAGCCGCGTCTACCTGCGGACGGCCGCTTCGAGCGCCGAGACGGGTACGGTGGCTTACGCCGTGCAGCACCCGCTGACCTTCATCACGGGCGTCTCCGGTTCGGAGAACGACTGGCTGTGGAGCGCACATTCCGACGATTTGTGGTCCGCTTCGAAAAAGAGCGCCTACGATCCCTGTCCCTATGGCTGGCGGGTGGCTCCGTCGGCCGTGTTCGACGGTTTGAAACTTGTGGGAGCCCCCACGGCGGCGGATGCCGACAAATACGGCTGGGGCCTGACCGATCCGGAGCGGGGAACCTCGTCGCTGTTTATCGGCGCTGGACGCCGCCGTTACGACAACAGCACGATCCTGAACGTTTACAACCCCGTCACCGTGCGCAGCGTGGCCGAGGAGGCGCAGCCCTGGGAGGGCCTTTATTGGACCGCAGGGACGCTGTCGGGTACGAAATCCCCGGCTTTCCACTTCTGGTTCGAGAAGAAGACCACCGGCGGAGGCCTCGAAAACAACGTCCCCTATGCCCGTGCCAACGGCATGTCGGTGCGTTGCGTGAGGGTGCAATAGGGACATCCGGAAGAAACCGAACGACGGACCGGCCTTGATGCCGGTCCGTTTTCGTTTGGTATAACAGTTGCGGGGATAGCGGTACTAAAATCCCCGGCTATGAAAATCAAGACAGGAAAAGGCTCCGTTACGCTCGTCGTGCTGCTGGCAATCTGGTCCGTGTCGGCCATTGCGTCGCTGCCCGGACTGGCCGTCTCCCCTATTCTGGGCGATCTGAACAAGGTGTTTCCCAAGGTTACGGACCTCGAAATCCAGATGCTCACCTCGCTGCCGTCGCTGCTGATCATCCCCTTCGTGCTGCTCTCCGGAAAACTCTCCGAGGGGAGGGACAAACTCAAAATCCTGATCGTAGGACTTTCGATTTTCTTTTTGAGCGGCGTGGCCTGCCTGTTCGCCCGCAGCATGGCGTGGCTCATCGTCATCAGCTGCATCCTCGGTGTCGGCGCCGGCATGGTCATCCCCCTCTCGACGGGCCTGATCGTCGACTATTTCACGGGGGACAGCCGCGTCCGGCAGCTGGGGTACAGTTCGGCGATCAACAACCTCACGCTCGTCGTGGCGACCGCCGTGACGGGCTACCTGGCCGAGGTCAACTGGCATCTTCCGTTCCTGGTCTATACCCTGCCGGGCATCTCGCTCGCGCTGTCGTTCTTCCTCCGGCGCAGCCGCTCCACGCCCGAGCCGGAGCAGAGCATCCAGATGCGCCACAAACGGATCGACCGGGGCAAGCTCGTCGGACTGATGCTCTTTTACTTCTTCGCCACTTACGCCGTGCTGGCCATCGCCTTCTACGCCTCGTTTCTGGTCGACGACTACAAGATCAGCAGTTCGTTTTCGGGTGTGCTGATCTCGTTGTTCTTCCTGGCGATCATGCTTCCCGGGCTGTTTATCGACCGGATCATCCGCGCGCTGAAGCAGAACGTCAACCTCGTGTCGCTGGGGCTGGTCTGCGCGGGGCTGCTGTGCGTGGGGATCTTCCGTGACAAGACGATGCTCGTCGTCGGGGCGTTGCTCACGGGCTTCGGCTACGGGGTGATTCAGCCCGTCATCTACGACAAGGCGGCGACCATCGCTCCGCCCCGCTCGGCGACGCTCGCGCTGTCGTTCGTCATGGCGATGAACTACCTTGCGGTGATGATCTGCCCCTTCATCATGGACATGTTCCGCCATCTGTTCCACACCCACAGCGACCGTTTCCCGTTCTTCTTCAACGCCGCGCTGGTGTTCGCGCTGGCCGCCGTCACCTGGTTCCGGCGCGGGAATTTCACGCTCGGACTCGACGAATCGTATTACAAAAACTGACCGGAGGTCTTGCGGATAACATAAAAAGTTTTATTTTTGTGATTAAAAGTCGCAAAAATAAACCTGAATGATGAAAAGACAACTCCTTCTTGCGCTTCTGGCGGCGGGCCTCGCCGCTGCACCCGGCTGTGCCGATAAGCGGGATGCGGTTCCCGGCATCCGGATCACGCCGTCGATCAAAACCCGCGTCACGGGGCTTCATTTCGATACGGGCGACTGTATCGGTCTGACCGTCACGAAGAACGGCTCGGATTACGTCCGGAACCACCAGATGACCTACGACGGCTCTGCCTTCACGGCTTCCGGCCTGCTGTGGTACAACGACCTGAACGAAACCTCGACGCTCACGGCCTATTTCCCCTATTCGGCGTCGGGCGTTCCCGACGAGTTCTCCGTGGCGCGGGATCAGAGTGCGGGCTGCGCCTCCTCGGACCTGCTGGGGGCCGTGGCGAAGAACGTGACGCCCACGGGCACGCCCGTCGGGATGCTGTTCTATCACCTGATGTCACAGCTGACCATCGTCATTACCAACAATTCCGATGCTGCGGTTTCGGGCGTCGCCGTGGGCGGGTTCGTCCCGACGGCCTCGGTGGATCTCTCCGTGCCGACGGCTTCGGCGAAAGCCGGCGTGGTGGCCGCTGAAATCGAAACCTTCGAAGTGACGCCCGACGCCTCCTACCGTGCGATTCTCGTGCCGCAGCAGGGGGCGCTGACCGTCACGGTCTCCACGCGCGACGGCAAGAGCCGCAGCAAGACCCTCTCTTCGGCGACGCTCGAAAGCGGCCGAAGGTACGACATGTCGGTGCTCGTCACCAACATCGACATCGAGCTGAAGCTGAGCGGCGAGGTCAGCGACTGGGAAGACGGCGGTTCGCTTGACGAGGGCGACGGCGGGGAGGCTTCCGAACTGGAATACGGCGGCGATACCTACCGCACGGCGAAGATCGGCGGACAGGTATGGATGGCCGAGAACCTGCGCTACCAGCCTGCGGGTACGGAGATCGGCGATGGCGTATGGTATCCCGAGGAGGGGCTTTCCGCGGTGGCGGAAAAAGGGCTGCTGTACGATTATAAGACGGTGACGGGCGGCGCCACGGTCCGGTCCGGGACTCCGCTGCGGGGCATCTGTCCCGAGGGCTGGCACGTTCCCGCATTGGCCGAACTCGAAGCGCTCCTTGCCGCCGGGCCTGCGGCCGGATTTTTCAGGTGCGCCGGATACTGGATCGTGAACGGTACGTCGAACAGGTACGGAGACGCCGACAAAGGTTATCTGATAAGCTGCGAGGCCACGGCCGAGCGGAGCGGCTGCCTGGTTTACAGCACCACGACCGATCCGGTGACCGGCGAGGTTCCGCTCGGATACGGCCTGTCGGTCCGCTGCGTGAAAGACGACGCCGTGCGGTAGGCAATGAAAAAGGTCCCTTGTCAAGGGACCTTTTTCTGTTTAATCGCGGTTCAGGAAGAAGATCGGGATGTTCGCCAGGAAGACGTCCCTGCCCGAAAGCTGCGATCTTTTTTCGAGCAGTTCGCGCAGCGGAATCTCGCCGATCACGTAGTTGCTCTCCTCGCTGATGAACTGTTCGTGAATCTTCGAGAAGTTCAGAATGCCCTGCACGTCGGTCTCCTTGTAGCGGGCGTAGATTTTCAGCGTAATGTCGGTCGTGTAGTCGGGTTTCTCGATGTAGTTCATCTTCTTGTACTCGTAGCGGTAGTTGTTCAGCCGCGCCATGATGTCGCTCAGGATCGACGACGCCGTGGGCAGGCTGCCCGCGCCCTTGCCGAACATGAACTGCCGGTCGTAGCATTCGCCGCGGATCACCACGCCGTTGTACTCGTCGTCGACGCTGTAAATGTACTTGGCAGGCGTCACGAACTCCGGCATGACGAACATCGTGAAATGTTCGTCGCTCACCTTGACGACCTGCGCCACCAGCTTGATCTTCACGTTTTTCTCACGGGCGTACTGAATGTCCGAATCGTGGATCGTCGAGATGCCGTAGGTGAAGATGCGCTCCGGGGCGACGTAGGTTCCCAGCGCATGCACGGTGATGATCACCAGTTTGAACAGCGAGTCGTAGCCCTCGATGTCGAACGAGGGATCGCTTTCGGCGAAGCCCAGCGCCTGCGCCTGCGCGAGGGCGTTGGCGTAGGAGTCCTTGTGGTCGAAGACGCGCGAGAGGATGTAGTTCGACGAGCCGTTCAGAATGCCCTTGACCTCCAGCAGCAGGTCGTTGTCGTAGTACTCTTCGAGGTTGCGGATCACGGGGATCGAGCCGCACGACGAAGCGTCGTAGAGCAGCGCCACGTTGCGGGTTTTCTGAATCTCGATCAGCTCGGGAAGGTGTTTGGCGAGCATCGTCTTGCTGCCCGACACGACCGGGATGCCGCGCAGCATGGCCCGTTTGACGATGTTGTAGGCGGCATCGGCATCGTCGATGACCTCCACCACGAGGTTGATGTTCTGGTTGTCGAGGATGTCGTCGACCGAGGTGGTGAACAGCGAAGGGTCGACTTCGATCTTGCGCGGCTTTTTGGGGTCGCGGACGCAGATTTTCACGATTTCGGCGTGGGCGTTCTTCGATTTGCGCACCACTTCGTAGATGCCCTGTCCGACGACGCCGAATCCGAACAGTCCGATTTTGATTTTGGTCATGGGGTATCCGGTTTTTAATTGTTCATAAAAGGCAGCAGTATGTCGTTCAACTGTTCGTGTTCGACGAGGAATCCGTCGTGGCCGAACGGCGAGTCGATTTCGTGGTACGCGCTGCCGGGGATCATGGCGTGCAAGCTGCGCATCTCGGCGGGCGTGAAGATGATGTCGGTCGTGATGCCGACCACCAGCGTCCGGGCCGTGATGCTGCGGAGCGCCTGCTCCAGTCCGCCCCGCCCGCGGCCCGCGTCGTGCGTGTCGAAGGCGTCGAGGATCGCGTAATAGGAGTAGGCGTTGTAACGGCGGCGGAGTTTTTCGCCCTGGTATTGCTGGTAGGTGCACGCCCGGTGCACGGCGGGGAGCTCCTCGCGGTCCTGCTGGGTGAGGTTGTAGCCTTCGGGACCGCGGTAGCTCAGCAGGCCGATGGCCCGGGCCGCCGCCAGTCCTTTCATTCCGGCGTCGTCGCGCGGCTGGCCGAAAGTCGTGTCGGCCTCGATGGCCATGCGCTGCGTTTCGTCGATGGCGATGGCCCAGGGCGAAGCCTTGGCCGCGGTGGCGATCAGCACGAGCCGTTCGATCCGCTCCGGTTCCGAAACGGCCCACTCGACGGCCTGAAAACCTCCGACCGAGCTGCCCACCAGCGTCCCGATGCGCCCGATGCCGAGCGCGTCGGCCAGCAGCCGGTGCGCCCGCACGATGTCGCGGATCGTGAAGGGCGGAAAATCCTTGTACCAGGGCCGCCCCGTGGCGGGATTCACGTGCAGCGGCCCCGTCGTGCCGTAGTGCGAGCCGATGATGTTGGCGCAGACGACGAAATGGCGCGCGGGGTCGAGGAACCGTCCCGCCTCGACCGTGTGGGGCCACCAGTCGGCGACGTCCGAATTGGCCGTCAGCGCGTGGCACACCCATGCCACGTTGTCCTTGGCGGCGTTCAGCGTGCCGTAGGTGTGGTAGGCGATCCGCAGCTCGGGCAGCGTATGGCCCGTTTCGAGTTCGAACGGTCCGGGAGCTATGTAAATCTGCGGTTCCATTATCCGATTTGTGCGAAAGCCTGTTCGAAATCCTCGATGAGGTCGTCGGCGTTTTCAAGTCCCAGCGAGATGCGCAGCAGCGTGGGCGTGACGCCTGCCGCCGTAAGGTCGGCGTCGCTCAACTGTTTGTGGGTCGTCGACGCCGGATGGGTCACGACGGTGATCGAGTCGCCGATCATGGTCATGTTGGCCGCCAGGCGGAGCGATTCGACGAAGCGCACGGTGCTTTTGAGCGTGCCCTTGAGTTCGACGGTGAAGACCGCCGATGAGCCGTAGCGGTAGTATTTGCGGGCGTTTTCATGGCTCGGGTGCGTGTCGAATCCCACGAAGCTGACCCGCTCGACCTTCGGGTGGCTGCGGCAGTATTCGGCCAGTTTCCAGGTGGATTCCACCTGATGCTTCACGCGCAGCGAGAGGGTCTCCAGCCCGATCATCATCAGGTAGGAGTCGAACGGCGAGGGGCAGCATCCCAGGTCGCGCAGCCCGTCGACGCGGCATTTGACGATGAAGGCCGCCGGACCGAACGCCTCGTGTAAATTAAGCCCGTGATACCCTTCCGAAGGTCCGTCGATCTGCGGGAATTTGCCGTTCGCCCAGTTGTAGTTGCCGCCGTCGACGATCACGCCGCCCATGGCCGTCCCGTGGCCGTTGATCCACTTCGTCGCGGAGTCCACGACGATGTTCGCGCCCCACTCGAACGGGTTGCAGAGGTAGCCCGCCGCACCGAACGTGTTGTCGACGATGAACGGAATGTCGCGCCGCCGGGCCAGTTTGCCCAGCGCCTCCAGGTCGGGGACCGCGCAGGTGGGATTGCCCATGCTCTCGGCGTAGAGCGCCTTGGTGCGGCTGTCGATCAGCGCCTCGAAATCCTCGGGACGCTCGCTCGGGGCGATGCGGCAGTCGATGCCGAGCCGGCGCAGCGACGTGCGGAACTGGTTGTAGGTGCCTCCGTAGAGGAACGGCGAGGCGACGATGTTGTCCCCTTCAGCCGCCAGCGAAAGCACGGCGATCAGGATGGCCGACATGCCCGACGAGACGGCGAGCGCCCCCACAGCCCCGTACAGGGCGGCGATGCGCTGTTCGTAGGCCGTCGTGGTGGGGTTTTGCAGGCGCGTATAGATGTTGCCGCCTTCGCTCAACTCGAAGAGCCTTGCGGCGTGGTCGCAGTTTTTGAACCGATAGGCCGCCGTGGGATAGATCGCCACGCCCCGGGCGCCGGTGGGTTCGTCGGGTTGCAGGCCCGCATGAATCTGGAGGGTTTCGAAACGGTACTTTTTTGAATCCATGGTATGTTATATCTGTCGTTAAAAAATCCGATAAAAAAATCCGACCTCTACGAAGCCGGATTGTGTCATTTTCAGTGCATGAAGGAGCTACACCCGGCGAAAACGGTTGCACATGCACATGGACATCATCATCGTTCCGCGGTGTTCTCCGCGGCGCCGACAGTCGTATGTTGCAGGGCTGGTCATTCGCTTCTGTTGCTCTTACGGTGCAAATATAGGAAATTTTTTCGGAAATCCTCTTTTTCGGCCGGAATTTTGTTTTGCGTAAAAAAACGGGCTTTTTTTGTCATATAAATGAGCGGAATTTTGTAGTTGAGAAAATTATACTTAGTATTTGTCGCGAAGACAGAATGCATCACACATTTAGAAAATTACGATATGAAAAAACTTTGCACGGCTTTGATGGCGGTGGCTGTTGTCGCTTCCTCCTGTCAGAAGGATCTGGGCGGAAGCCCTGACAGTCCGGTTGTGCCGGGGGCTGTTCCCGCCGATTTCGACTGGAAAACGACCCGGAACGTGACCGTTTCGGTGTCGACGCCTGTCGTGGAAGGCGCGACGCCACCCTATGCCGTGATCCGCATTTACTCCTCGCCGATCCTTTCGGCGGAGAATCTGGCGGCCCGGGGCGTGGCGAAATCCGCTATGCCTTTCCGGTCGGCGTTCACACTGAACGCCGGGACCGAAAACCTCTATGTCCAGACCACCCTGCCCGACGGCACGAAGTCGGTGAAGATGGTCGGGGCGCACGGCACGGTAGCCGTGACGGGCGCTTCGATGAAGGCTGCCGCTGCGCCGAAGATGCGTCTGGCGGCGAACGCCCGGGTCGGGAGTTCGATGCCCGATTATCCGAAAATGGAGGCGCCTGATGCGGCGTCGTTCGATTCCAAAGCCGTGATCACTGCGATCGAGAGCGGCAAGAGCTACCAGCTGGGAGCCAGTTGGGCTTTTTACGCCGCTCCCGAATACCTGATCCCTGCCGGGGCGGAGGTTGCGGGCAAATTGGATCTCAACGGCGGGTTCAGCCCCTATCAGGCCCCGATCCTCTATGTCGCCGGCAAACTGACGCTTTCGTCGCTCAACATCGGACGGGCCAAACTGGCTGTATTGCCGGGCGGCGAGGTGAAGATCGGGACCCTGAAAATTCAGCCTTCCGCCGCCGACGGGGCTGCGGTCTACGTCTTTGCCGATGGCAAGCTGTCCGTCGGGAAACCCAATGTCAGCGGCAAATGCATCGTAAACAACGGTACGTTGACGGTCGATGGCAGCCTCGACATGAATAACGGTCTGACTGTCTACAACACGGCGACGGGCGTGCTGACCGTGACCGACGAGATGAAGGTTTCTAACTCCGCGCGGATCTACAACGACGGCGCCGTTACGGTCGACGATCTGAAAATCAATTCCGACGGCGAGTTCCACAACTGCGAGAACGCCCTGCTCGTCGTGAACGACGAGTGCGAGTTGGAGCGCAGTACGGCCATTTACCAGCGCGGCCGGGCTTCGATCGAAGAGATGACCGCCCGCGGTACGATCTGGGTGAACTGCCACACTTCGGTGAACGAGCTGGAGGCCCAGGGGGCGGAGTTCAATTTCAGCGCGAATGCCGGACTCGATGCCGGAAGGGTCGAATTCAACAATACGAACGTGTCGATGGCCCGAGGCGCGATCTTCACGATGGAGGAGTACAACGCCGACGAAAAGGGCGGCGGGAACAGATTCGCGTTTACCGGCGACGCCGATCCAAGGGCCGTGGTCCTGATTTCGGAGAAGGCGTATACCCGCAAAGGGCATGAAACCTATTTCTCGGGAGCGATCGAGGTCGTTTATGACAACGACCGGGATAAGGATTACACGATCCGGAAGGATTATCTGACCGACGGAGCCGTGATGTCGGCGTCGCAGACGACGATCATCGCAGAAAACGGCTGCAACGGCGGCAAGGACCCCGTAAATCCTGATCCGGAGCCGGAACCCGACGAGTATGCGAACGTTCCCGGACATACCTATACTTATTGCTTCGAGGACAACTGGCCGTGGCTGGGCGATTACGACATGAACGACGTGGTCATCGTGAGCCGTATCGACCGTATGATGTCGAAGGACGGCGGCAAGGTCTCGGCTCTTACGATCAACTGGGAACTGCGTGCTGCGGGAACCACCTACGACATCGCCGGAGCTGTGCAGATGGACAAGGTGCAGACGTCGGACGTGGCCGGCGTCGTCTCGTCGCACGAGGGCTTCGGCAGCGGTGCGTTCGCTTCGCGGGGACTTGACGCCGACAGCCCCTGTGCCGTGATTCCGTTCTTCAACAGGACGGAGGAGCTGTTGAGTGCCTCGAACACCTGGAAGGGACAGCCCGCCGCCGCAATCCGGAAACACACCACGACGGTGACCTTCTCGCAGCCGGTGGACATCGCCTCGGTACTGGATTCGGAGATGAATTTCTTCATCGCGCCGAAGCAGCGCACCAGCGAGATTCACATGCCGGGCTATGCGCCGACCGCTTCGGGGATTATCGGCAAGGGTTCGTTCCTGCCTTCGGATCCCTACAAGTTCTTCGTGACGGAGGGCGACCAGACCAAGAACAACTACATGATGTGGGCGCTGATGATTCCGGGCGAGTTCCGCTACCCTGCCGAGACGAACGACATCCGCGGCGTCTACGAATACTTCATGGCATGGGCCTCGTCCAACGGCGCGGAGCACGCGGAGTGGTATCTGGAGAGCGCCGATGCCGGTAGGATCTATTGAGAAAACGACCTGTTATGGGAAGAGGCTGCGAACGATTCGCAGCCTTTTTCGCATCCGGAAGATGCCGGCGGACCGAGGGCTGCGCGGGTATCGAGGACGGCCGGGCCGTGCGGGGCTTCCGCAGGCCCGGGGACCGCAGGCTTTGAAACTCCGCGGGAACCCGCGGCTTCGCTTCGCAGAGGTCTGCGGGCCTCGGGCGTCCGGCGGCCATGTCGTTTCCGGGCGTAAAAAAGCCCCGCAGTTCGGCTGCGGGGCTTTTTTACAGGCGTATTGCGAAACTCACGGTTTGCGGTCGATCAGTTCGATGCCCTTCCGGGTCCCCGCGCCGCGGAGTATCGTCCGGCAGAAGAGCCGGAGTTCCTCGCGGACCGTGCCGTTCAGGCGCAGGTCGAGGATCGTGTTCATCAACTGTTCGGCAAATGCCGGGGCGTCGATTTCGGGCAGCAGAAGCTGTTCCTGGCGGCAGGTTTCGAGGTAGTCGGTCAGTTCCCTGCGCCAGAATTCCCGGTGCTCGTCGTAGTGCTCCGCGAAGATGATCTTGCGGCTGATGTCCGACAGGAAACGGTGGTCTACCGTATAGAGGTTGTCGATGTATTCGTTCGTCAGCCAGAGCACCTTTTGCAGCGGATTGCCGCCGCGCCGTTTGCGGCAGGCGACGATGCGTTCCCGCTGCTGGTGGCTCATGGCGTCGAGGCATGCGCTTACGAGGTCATTCTTGTCGGTGAACATTTCGTACAGGGTGCGTTTCGAGATTCCCAGCGTCTGCGCGATCTCATCGACCCGGACGGCACGGATGCCGTTCCGGGCGATAAGCTCCTGCGTAGCGTGGATGATCTCCTCTTTGGTCACTCCCCGTTTCATTATTTTTCCTCCGTAATGTCACGTCCGCCGCCGAGAGCCTGGTAGAGGTTCACGGTTCCCTGGATTTCGTCGAAACGGTCTGCGATCTGCGACAGCTGTGCCGAAAGCAGCGATTGCTGTGCGGTCAGCACTTCGAGGTAGGTGGTCGAGCCGTGCTGCATCAGCAGTTCGGTCGACTCCACGGCGCGCTCCAGCGCTTCGATCTGCCGCACGCGGAGGTCCGCCTTGGCGCGGGCCGACTGGCACTGCGTGAGGGCGTTGTTGACCTCGGCGCCTGCGTTGAGCAGCGTCTGCTGGAACGACAGCTTCGATTCCTCCTGCTGCGCCTTGGCGATCTTCACGCGGGCACGGTTGGCGTTGGCGTTGAAGATCGGTTGCAGGAGCGATCCTGCGGCGTTCCAGATCAGCTTGCCGGGATTGACGATGCCTGCGCCGCTGTTGTTGGTCCAGCCCACTGTGCCGCTCAGCGTGATCGAGGGATAGAGGGCCGAACGGGCGCTCGCCGTGGCGTAGTACGACTGCATGAGCGAATACTCGGCCGAACGTACGTCGGGACGGTTCGAAAGCATCAGCAGGGGTACGCCGACCGTCAGGTCGTCGGGCAGCTGCTGGTTTTCGAGACGTCCGCGTGCGATGGTGTGCGGAACCTCTCCCAGCAGCGAGCAGAGCGAATTCTCGGCCTGCGTACGCTGGTAGCCCAGGTCGTGCAGCGATGCCTCGATGGCCAGCGTGTTGGCCTCGTACTGGGCCACTCCGGCCTCGTTGGCGTAGCCCGCCTCTTTCAGGGCGCGCATCGCCTCGACGCTCTGGCGCCATTTGGCGGCCGTCTCCTCCGTCACCTCGTACTGGCTGTCGAGCATCAGCAGCGTGTAGTAGAGATTGGCCACGCCCGAGATCAGCTGCGTCTTCACGGCCTGCTCGTACTCCTTGCTCTGGGCGTAGAGCGCCTTGGCCTTGCGCTTGGCGTTGGTCAGTCCGTTGAAGATGTCGATCTGCCAGCTGGCCGTCACGGGAATCGAATAGGTTTTCGCCGTCGGTCCGCCGTCGAAGCTGCTCAAGCTGCCCTGCGGGGCGAAGTTGAACGACGGCAGGTAGGCCAGACGCGCCGATTTAAGTGTCGCCTCGGCCTCCTTCACGCGCCAGCCTGCCGACAGCAGGTCGGTGTTGTTCTCCAGCGCAAGCGCGATAAGCGCCTGCAACTGGGGATCGGTGAACATTTCCTGCCAGCGGATGTCGCCCAGGGTGGTCGTGTCGGCGGTCTCCGCCGATCCGTACAGCCCTGCGGTCGTCACCTCGGGACGGGTATAGGGTTTGTAGATGCCGCAGCCGGTCAGCGCCGCCGCGGCGCATATAATCAGGATCTTTTTCATGTGTTACTCCTCCTCTTTCTCGTTTTTACACTCTTCCAGTTCGGCGCGCACGGCCCACTGCGGATCGGGATCGAATTCCAGGGGCTTGACTTTCTCCTGCAACGTCTGGAAGACGATGAACAGCGTCGGCACGAGGAACAGCAGCGCCAGCGTACCTACGATCATACCGCCGATGACACCTGCACCGAGGGTCGAGTTGCCGTTTGCGCCTACGCCGTGCGAGAGCACCAGCGGGATCATACCGAACACGCAGGTGAGGACGGTCATCAGAATGGGACGCAGACGGGCTTTGGCGGCCGACACGGCGGCCTGCGAGAGGCTCATGCCCGCGGCGCGGCGGTCGGCGGCGTACTCCGTGATCAGGATGGCCGTTTTCGACAACAGACCGATCAGCATGATGATACCCGTCTGGAGGTAGATGTTGTTCTCCAGTCCCATTATCTTGGCGAGCAGGAACGAACCCATCAGACCGCACGGAACCGACAGAATGACGGCGAACGGAATGAGGAAACTCTCGTACAGCGCGCTCAGGATGAGGTAGATCAGCAGGATACAGATACCGAAGATGATGACCGTGTTGCTGCCCGTCTGGGCCTCCTCGCGCGTGATGCCGTCGAACTCGTAACCGTAGCCCTTCGGAAGCACCTGCGCGGCCGTTTCCTGAATGGCCCGGATGGCGTCGCCCGACGAATAACCGTCGGCGGCCGTACCGTTCACGGCGATCGAACTGTACATGTTGAAGCGGTTCAGCACCTCGGAGCTGTAAACCCTCGTCAGGTTCACGAACTGGCCCAGGGGAGCCATCTCGCCGCTGCTCGAACGCACGTAGACGTTGTTGAGCGACTCGGTGTCGAGACGGTATTTCGGATCGGCCTGCATCGTCACATAGTACATTTTCGAGAACCGGTTGATGTTCGAAACGTACTGGCCGCCGTAGTAGCCTGCCAGCGTCGAGAGGATCGAGGTCGGCGATATGCCGGCACGCTTGGCCTTCGCCGCGTCGATGTCCACCATGTACTGCGGGAAGTTGATGTTGAAGGTCGAGTATGCGCGGGCGATCTCCGGACGCTGGTTCAGCGCGCCGATGAATTGCAGGTAAATATTGTAGAATTCGGTCAGGTCGCCGCCGGTCTTGTCCTGCAGGTGCATGGAGAAACCGGTCGAGGTTCCGTAACCCGAGATCATCGGCGGAGCCACGGCGAAGATCTGTGCGTCCTTGATGTCGGCGGTGCGGCCGTAAATCTGGCCGATGACGGCGTTCACGTCATCCTCCTTGTTCGGACGCTCGTCCCAGTCCTTGAGTTTGATGATGGCCATACCGTACGACGAACCCTGTCCGGCGATCATGCCGTAACCGGCCACCTGCATGTAGTCGCGAATCTGCGGAATGCCGTTGATGCGCTGCGAAACCTGCTCCATGACCTTGTGGGTCTCGGCGAGCGAGGAACCCGGGGCCGTGGTGACGTTGACCATGATCGTACCCTGGTCCTCGTCGGGAACCAGACCCGTCTTGGTGGTGTTCATCAGCAGAACCAGCGCCGCGATGGTCAGGCCGAGCGTCGACCACATCAGCCACTTGTGCTTGATGAAGAGCATCACGCCGTGCTTGTACTTGTTGACCAAGGCTCCGAATGCCGTGTTGAAGGCCTTGCGGAAACGCGCCGCGAAGTTGTCGCGCATCTCGCCGTTCTCGTCGAGGTACGGCTTCAGGATCATGGCGCAGAGCGCCGGCGACAGCGTAAGGGCGTTGACGGCCGAAAGACCCACGGCCACGGCCATCGTGATACCGAACTGCGTGTAGAAGACGCCCGACGTTCCGCCCATCATGGCGACGGGGATGAACACGGCCATGAAGACCAGCGTCGAGGTCACGATGGCCGACGTGATACCCGACATGGCGTCGATGGTCGCCATGTAGGAGGATTTGTAGCCCGCGTCGAAGCGTGCCTGCACGGCTTCGACGACGATGATGGCGTCGTCGACGACCGTACCGATCGCAAGAACCAGCGCGAAGAGGGTCAGCAGGTTGATCGAGAATCCGGCGAATGCGAGGAAGCCGAAGGTTCCGATCAGCGCCACGAGAATCGACACCGTGGGGATGAGCGTCGAGCGGATGTCCTGCAGGAAGACGTACACGACCAGGATCACGAGGAGGATGGCCTCGAACAGGGTCTTGACCACCTCTTTCATCGAGGCGTAGAGGAAGTCGTTCACGCTCTGGAGGTGTGCGACGGCGATGCCTTTCGGCAGTTCGGCCTGCACTTCGTCGAGCAGGGCGTTGACGTCGTTCACGACCTGCGTGGCGTTCGAACCGGCCGTCTGGAAGATCATCGTGCTGACGCCCGGATGGCCGTTGGTGTAACCTTTGTAAGCGTAGGATTCGCTGCCCAGTTCGATGTCGGCGATGTCCTTCAGACGTAGGAGCGTGCCGTCGGGCTTCGAGAGCAGCACGATTTCACCGAACTCTTCGGGCGTCTGGTGGCGTCCGCGGTATTTCATCGTGTACTGGAATGTGTTCTGGGAGTTCTCGCCCAGCGTACCGGTCGCCGACTCGATGTTCTGTTCGGCCAGCGCCGCCGTCACGTCCGACGGGATGAGCTTGTACTGGGCCATTACGTCGGGTTTCAGCCAGACGCGCATCGAGTAGTCGGCGCCGAGGGTGAACACCTCGCCGACGCCGCGGATACGCTGGATACGCGGCTCGACGTTGATCTTCAGGTAGTTCGACAGGAAGGTCTCGTCGTAGGAGTCGTCGGGGCTGTACAGCGAGAAGATCTTGACCATCGAGGTCTGGCGTTTCATGGTCGTCACACCGATCTGCGTGACCTCGGAAGGAAGCTGGCCGGTGGCGCGTGACACTTTGTTCTGCACGTTGACGGCCGCCATGTCGGCGTTGGTTCCCTGGCGGAAATAGATCGTCACGGAGGCGCTGCCGACGGCTGCGCTGGAGGTCATGTAGGTCATGTCCTCCACACCGTTGATGGCCTGTTCGAGCGGTACGATGACCGACTTCTGAATCGTTTCGGCGCTGGCTCCCGGATAGGAGGCGCGCACCATGACCGTCGGGGGCGCGATGTCGGGATACTGCTCGACGGGCAGTGTCGCCAGACCGATCAGACCGGCGATTACGATTACAATTGATATGACCGACGCCAATACGGGTCGTTCTATGAAATGCTTGAGTGTCATAGGTTATTCCTCCTTCTCGGTTTGGGTTTGAGCGGCGGACTCGTCGGTTGCGGGAGCTGCGGCAGCGGCTGCTGCGGCCTGGCCCTTCGGAACGATGGGCGTGCCTTCGCGCAGCAGACCCACGCCTTCGGCAACGATCACATCGCCCGGCACGAGTCCCGCGCGTGCTATATACTCGCGGCCGTTCGAGATCTTCTCGACGTCGATCATCGCCGAAGCGGCCTTGCCGTCCACCACTTTATATACATATACTTTGTCCTGGAGTTCGAACGTCGCGGCCTGCGGAACGGCGATACAATCCTTGTAGATGCTCGGCAGGATGACGTTGCCCGCGCCGCCGCTGTGCAGCAGCCCGTTCGGGTTGGGGAACGCCGCGCGCAGCGACACGCTGCCCGTCGAGGTGTCGATGACGCCGCTGATCGACTCCACGCGGCCCGTCTGGTCGTAGGTCGAACCGTCGCTGAGCTGCAACTGTACGCCCGGCATGCTCTTGAGCGTTTCGGCGATCGAGCCGTACTGGCGTGTCAGGGCCAGGAGCTGGTTTTCGGTCATCGAGAAGTAGACGTACATCTCCGAGTTGTCCGATACGGTGGTCAGCGGCTGCGGGATCGAAGCGCTCACCAGCGCGCCGACGCGGTACGGCAGCGTTCCCACCACGCCGTCGGTCGGAGCCTTCACGACCGTGTAGGAGAGGTTGTTGGCGGCGTTCACGCGCTGTGCCTCGGCCTGTGCGAGCTGGGCCTTGGCTGTCAGCAGGTTGTTGTTGGCCGTCGAGAGGTCGAACTGCGAAACGACGTTGCGGGCGAAAAGCTCCTTCTTGCTGTCGTAGGTGAGCTGTGCGGTGGCTACGCCGGCTTTGGCGGCCTCGACGTTGGCCTCGGCGGTCTGCAAGGCGGCTTTGTAGGGAACCTGGTCGATGATGAAAAGGGTCTGTCCCTTGGCGACTTTCTGACCTTCGTTGACGCAGAGCTGTGAGATCGTTCCCGAAACCTGCGGATAGATTGCGATGTCCTGACGGCCGCGGATCGTCGCCGAGTAGTTGCTCGGGATTTCCCGGTCGGTGGTGGCGATGGTCATTACGGCGTATTCGCCGGGGCCCATTGTCATCGGAGCCTGTTTGCATCCGACGGCCGCCATGCAGCATGCCAAAACGGCAGCTTTCACAAATGTTTGCTTCATAACAATTCCTTTAACTGATTGGACTAAAAAACTTTTTCAGGTGCAAAAGTATTTTAAAAACGGTATCAATGTACCCTTTATTGCGAACAGAATTGGTACTTTTCGGAATAAAAATGGAACATTTATCGAAAATTTCATTATTTTTGTTCGAAAAAAGAATTGTATGCCACAGGTCAATCCGCTAATCACTACTCCCGAGGAGCAATTTGTTGTGGGCGAATCCGATTTCGCCTTTTTCGGCAATTACGCCTGCCGTGTGGAAGGAGGTGCGATTCTCTTCTGTCGCAGTGGCAGCGCCGACGCCACCGTCAACCAGTACCAGGGGCAGGTGCGCCGCAATACGATGGTGCTGCTGCTGCCCGGATCTATCTTCATGCTCACCGACCGCACGGAGGATTTCAGGGCGGCCTACTGCTCGTTTTCGCTGGATCTCTTTTCCGAGGCGGCCTTCCGGATGGACCCTTCGTTTTTCCACGCCCTGCGCGAGCGTCCGATCTCCCATCCGCCCCAGCGGATCGTCGAGGGGGCTTCGATCTGGCTCCAGATGGCGGCCTACACCTACCGCGACCGCGGCAACGTGTTCCGCAATACGATCATCAAGAACCGTTTGCAGAATCTGCTGCTGGAGAGTTACGACAAGATGCAGCGTTTCGCAGCCCGGCAGCACCGCGTGCCGGAGACGACCACGCGGCAGTCGGAGCTGTTCCACCGTTTCGTCGCTCTCGTGCACGAGCATTGCGCCCAGGAGCGCGAAGTGTCGTTTTACGCCGACAAACTCTGCATTTCGACCCGTTACCTGTCGACCATCGTGCGCAGCGTGGCGCACAGTTCGGCCAAGGAGTTCATCGACCGTTCGGTGATGCTGGAGATCAAGATGATGCTCCAGTCGACCGACCTTTCGGTGCAGGAGATCGCCTACCGGCTCCGGTTTCCCGACCAGTCCTACCTCGGGCGTTTTTTCAAGAAGCACGCGGGGGAATCGCCCACCGAGTACCGCAACAACAAAAAATAGGTATCCGGGTTTCGGACTTTTGTCCGCTCCGGGCGGTAAATTCTGCGTCCGGGACGGTTTGTGTCCCTGCGTAGTCCGGCCCGCAGCAGCCGGAACGCTTTGAACGGGCCTCGCCGCATGCCCTGAACGGGCGCGCCCGCTTCGCATTTCTGTCCTACCTCTGTACCATTCGGTCCGAATCCGCGCTCCGCCTCCCGCGCCGGGAACAACCTCCCGGATTTTTCGGTAACTTTTAGGCCGTAAACGGGACCTGATTGGACCCGGAATTGCACGGGATTCGTAAAATGACCAAAAACACAGCGATTATGAGCAAGACAGTTGAAATTTTAGGGGAGCAGGCCGGCTACTACCTCTCCCACGTATGCCGCACCATCGACAAAAAGTCGTTGTACCTGCCGGGACCCGACACCGTGGACCGCATCTGGGCCGAATCCGACCGCAGCGTCCGTACGCTGGGCAGTCTGCAATGGATTCTCTCCAACGGACGGCTGGGCGGCACGGGCTATGTCTCGATCCTGCCCGTGGATCAGGGCATCGAGCACTCCGCGGGGGCTTCGTTCGCCCCGAACCCCGCCTATTTCGATCCGGAAAACATCGTCAGACTCGCCGTCGAGGGCGGCTGCAATGCCGTCGCCTCGACTTTCGGCGTGCTGGGAGCCGTGGCGCGCAAATACGCGCACAAAATTCCCTTCATCGTCAAAATCAACCACAACGAGCTGCTGTCCTACCCCAACACCTACGACCAGGTGTTGTTCGGCACGGTGCGCGATGCCTGGAACATGGGCGCCGCAGCCGTCGGGGCCACGATTTACTTCGGTTCGCCGGAGAGCCGCCGGCAGCTGGTCGAGATCGCCCGCGCGTTCGACCTGGCGCACGAACTGGGCATGGCGACGATCCTGTGGTGCTACCTGCGCAACGAGGGTTTCAGGAAGGAGGGTGCCGACTACCACGCTTCGGCCGATCT
The DNA here is from genome assembly GCF_001915285.1 of Alistipes sp. 56_sp_Nov_56_25. NCBI lineage: Bacteria > Pseudomonadati > Bacteroidota > Bacteroidia > Bacteroidales > Rikenellaceae > Alistipes > Alistipes sp. 56_sp_Nov_56_25. The sequence goes on along the minus strand of NZ_MNQF01000065.1, from coordinate 48,123 downwards.
CACGGGGCAGGCCGACCACCTCGGTGTGACGATCAAGGCCGACATCGTGAAACAGAAACTCCCGTCGAACAACGGCGGTTTCCGGGCCGTCGGCTTCGGCAAGACCAGCGACAAGGTCTACACCGAGCTGACTTCGGACCACCCCATCGACCTCTGCCGCTATCAGGTGGCCAACGGCTATATGGGCCGCGTGGGCCTGATCAACTCGGGCGGCGAGTCGCGCGGGGCCTCGGACTTGCAGGAGGCCGTCACGACGGCCGTGATCAACAAGCGCGCCGGGGGCATGGGGCTTATCAGCGGCCGCAAGGCCTTCCAGCGTCCGATGAAGGACGGCATCGCCCTGCTGCACGCCATTCAGGACGTTTACCTCGACGATGAAGTGACCATCGCATAATATCCGGGTCCCCGAAGACGTTTTTATATTAAAAAAGTGCAACTATGAAAATAACGCTATTCGGCACGCAGCCCTACGACCGGGAGTCGTTCGACCGCATCCGCGACACCTACGGGTTCGACATCTGCTACCACCGCAGCCACCTGAACGCCAATAACGTGGCCCTTGCGCAGGGTTCCGATGCGGTCTGCATCTTCGTCAACGACACGGCCGACGCCGGGACCATCCGCCAGTTGGCCGGGATGGGCGTGAAGCTGATCGCGCTGCGCTGTGCGGGCTTCAACAACGTCGACCTGAACGCCGCGGCCCGTTACGGGATTCCCGTGGTGCGGGTTCCGGCCTATTCGCCGCACGCCGTGGCGGAACACGCCGTGGCGCTGATGCTGGCGCTCAACCGCAAGATACACCGCGCCTACTGGCGCACGCGCGACGGCAACTTCTCGCTCCACGGGCTGATGGGCTTCGACATGTACGGCAAGACCGCAGGGATCGTCGGCACGGGCAGGATCGCCCGCGAGCTGATCCGCATTCTCAAGGGGTTCGGCATGGAGGTCGTGGCCAACGATCTGTTTCCCGATCCGCAGTACGCCGCGGAGGCGGGCATCACCTACGTGCCGCTCGACGAGCTTTACGCCCGTGCGGACATCGTTTCGCTCCACTGTCCGCTGACCGACCGGACGCGCTACATGATCGGCGACGCGGCCATTTCGCGCATGAAACCGGGCGTGATCCTCATCAACACGGGCCGCGGTCAGCTGATCCATACCGAGGCGCTGATCGACGGACTGAAAGAGAAGAAGATCGGCGCTGCCGGACTGGACGTATACGAGGAGGAGGCCGGGTACTTCTACGAGGACACTTCCGACCGCATCATGGACGACGACGTGCTGGCGCGCCTGCTGTCGTTCAACAACGTGATCGTCACCTCGCATCAGGGCTTCTTCACACGTGAAGCAGTGGATAATATAGCACGCACCACGATGCAGAACATCAAGGACTTCAGCGAATGCCGGCGTCTGGAGAACGAGGTGCGCGCCGAACCGGAAAACGCAGTCGGACAGTTATGAAAAAGATCGTTTTGCTCCGCCACGGCGAGAGCGTCTGGAACAGGGAAAACCGGTTCACGGGGTGGACCGATGTGGATTTGAGCGAGAAGGGCGTCGCCGAGGCCGTCAAAGCCGGGGAGACGCTCCGCAAGGAGGGTTTTCATTTCGGCCGCGCCTATACCTCCTATCTGAAACGGGCCGTGAAGACCCTCGACGTCGTGCTCGACAGGATGGACCGGGACTGGATTCCGGTGACGAAGACCTGGCGGCTCAACGAGAAGCACTACGGCATGCTTCAGGGATTGAACAAACGCGATACGGCCGAAAAATACGGTGACGAGCAGGTGTACGTCTGGCGCCGCAGCTACGACGTGGCCCCCGCGCCGCTTCCGGAGGACGATCCCCGCAATCCGCGCTTCGATCCCCGTTACGCCGGGATTCCCGACGCCGCGCTGCCCCGCACCGAGTCGTTGAAAGACACCGTGGCCCGCACGATGCCCTACTGGGAGTGCGAGATACTCCCGGCGCTGGCCCGCCACGACGAACTGCTGGTGGTGGCTCACGGCAACAGCCTGCGGGGCATCATCAAGAACCTGAAAGGGATTTCGGACGAGGCCATTTCGGAGTTCAACCTTCCGACTGCCGTGCCCTACGTCTTCGAATTCGACGAGGGGTTGGGCTGTGTGAAGGACTATTTCCTGGGCGACCCGGCCGAGATCGCCTCCCTGATGGAGGCCGTCGCCAATCAGGGCCGGCGGGGCTGACCCCCCCCCTCACTTCCGGTGTGCGAGACGCCGGTTTCGGAGGCAGTCGTCTGCCGATCCGTTTTTGATCCGGTTCTGTGTCTGGGGCGCAGAACCGGTTTTGCGTGCAGACGGTCTTCACCCGACCGAAAATGACGCCGCTCCGTAATAATGGTATGCCGAACCGTAATCGGGGTACGGAACCGTTGCGCGAAATACCCTATTTTTGCATCGTGAAACCATTCTTTTGAACCGATGAAACGAATCCTCTTCGCGGCCCTAACCGCCGCAGCCCTTTTTTCGGGCGGAATCCTGCAATCCTTAAATGCTCAAAATATGGAAATACCGAAAAAAGTCAGCCCGTTTCCCGTGGGCGACAAACTGCCGGAACAGTTTTCGAAGTACTTTGTCGGGCAGGCCTGGCTCGCTCCGCTGACGGACGACAAGCGGCTGAACGCGCCCGTGTCGAACGTCACCTTTTCGCCCGGATGCCGCAACAACTGGCACAGCCATACGGGCGGCCAGCTCCTGATAGCCGTCGGGGGCCGGGGCTATTATCAGGAGAAGGGCCGTCCGGCCCGGGCGTTGCTTCCGGGCGACATCGTGGAGATCGCGCCCGACGTGGTCCACTGGCACGGCGCGGCTCCCGACAGCTGGTTCTCGCATCTGGCCGTCGCGTGCAATCCCGCGACCAACGAGAACACATGGCTCGAACCGGTCGACGACGCGCAATATGCGGCAGCGACGGCTTCCGTCCCGGCTCCGGCCTCCCGCCTGGGCGAAGACGCCCGACGCCGCCTGGCCGAATTGTTTCCGGGCGGAATACCGGAACTTGGGGATGCGGACCCCGAATTATTTGAAATTTTTGGTAACTTTGCGCTCGGCGAAGTGACCGCCTACGGCCAGCTCGACACGCGGACGCGCATGCTGTGCATCCTGGCCTCGAACATCGCCTCGCAGGGCCGGACCGCCTACCGGACGACGCTCGAAGGCGCGCTGAACGCCGGAGTGACGCCCGTCGAGGTGAAGGAGACGCTTTATCAGGCCGTTCCCTACGTCGGCATGGCGAAGGTCGCCGACTTCGTAGGGATTACCAACGAGGTGCTGGAGGCGCGCGGCGTGACGCTGCCGCTTGCGGGGCAGTCGACGACCTCGTCCGCGGACCGCTTCGAAAAGGGGCTGGCGGTGCAGCGGTCGATTTTCGGCGCGGAGCGTATCGACGGGATGCGCGAGGCGGCCCCCGCGAACCAGAAGCACATCCAACGTTACCTGTCGGACAACTGCTTCGGCGATTTCCTGACCCGCGGAGGCCTGGACGTGAAGATGCGCGAGCTGCTGACCTTCTCGATGCTCGTCTCGCTCGGGGGCTGCGAATCGCAGGTGAAGGGCCACATCGCCGGAAATGCGAACATAGGCAACGACAAGGCCACCCTGCTGGCCGTCGTGACCCAGTTGCTGCCCTATATCGGTTATCCCCGCACGCTGAACGGCATTGCGTGCCTGAACGAAGTTTTGCCGGAAAAATAAAAAAGTAGTGAGGTATGGAATACGTAAAATTGAACAACGGCGTCGAAATGCCGGTCCTCGGCTTCGGCGTTTATCAGATTTCGGACCCGGAGGTTTGCGAACGGGCGGTCGGCGACGCCCTGAAGATCGGTTACCGTTCGATCGACACCGCCGCGGCCTATGGCAACGAGGAGGCCGTGGGACGTGCCGTCCGTCGCAGCGGCGTTCCCCGCGAAGAGCTGTTCATCACCACGAAACTGTGGATCAGCGACGCGGGTTATGAGCCTGCCAGAAAGGCGTTCGAGGAGTCGATGTCGAAGCTGGGGCTGGACTATCTGGACCTCTATCTGATCCACCAGCCTTACGGCGACGTCTACGGTTCGTGGCGCGCCATGGAGGAGCTTTACCGCGAGGGCCGCATCCGCGCCATCGGTGTGTCGAACTTCTACCCCGACCGCCTTCAGGACCTGATTCTGCACAACGAGGTCGCGCCGGCGGTCAATCAGGTCGAAACCCATCCGTTCCACCAGCAGACCGCCGCCGCGGAGTTCATGCGCACGAAGGGCGTGCAGATCGAGTCGTGGGCGCCTTTCGCCGAGGGCAAGAACGGGCTGTTCTCGAACGAAGTCCTGCTGGCGGTCGCTGCCCGGTACAAAAAGACGGTGGCGCAGGTGGTGCTGCGCTGGCTGATTCAGCGCGGTGTGGTCTGCATTCCCAAGTCGGTGCATGCGGAGCGTATCGCGGAGAATTTCGACGTGTTCGGCTTCGCGCTCGACGCCGAGGACATGGCCGTGATCGCCTCGCTGGACCGTCCGGAGAGCAGTTTTCTGGATCACCGCGATCCCGAAACGGTTGAATGGTTGAGTAATTTGCATTGAAATCAATCCGCTGGCCCTGTTCGCCGCCGGTGGCGTCGCTCCCGAATCCGGTCCACCTCCAAACCCCCGTCTCGGGCGGCCCGGCGGCCACGGCGACGGTCCGAGACGACATGAGTTCCGAAATAAATTCACTTGATTCAGACTTGAATCTATGTTACGAAAAATCAGAATTGCGGCCGCGGCCTTTTTCTTCGTGCTGACGACGCTGCTGTTCCTCGATTTTACCGGAACGCTTCACGCGTGGTTCGGCTGGATGGCGAAAATCCAGTTCCTGCCCGCCCTGCTGGCCCTGAATGTCGGCGTCGTGGCGTTCCTGGTGATCCTGACGCTTCTTTTCGGCCGCGTGTACTGTTCGGTCATCTGCCCGCTGGGGGTGATGCAGGACATCGTTTCGTGGGCCTCCGGGAAGCGCAGAAAGCACCGGAACCGCTTCGCGTACTCCCCCGCCCTCACCTGGCTGCGCCGGGGGATGCTCGTCGTGTTCGTCGCCGCGATGCTGGCGGGTGTCGGTTCGCTGCTCGCGCCTTACAGCGCCTACGGCCGCATCGCCTCGAACCTGCTGGCCCCGGTCTACGCGTGGGGCAACAACCTGCTGGCATACATCGCCGGGCGCATGGACAGCTACGCCTTCTATTCGGTCGACGTCTGGATGAAGAGCCTCTCCACGCTGCTTGTTGCCGTCGTGACGTTCGCCGTGCTGTTTGTTCTTGCGTGGCGCAGCGGCCGCACCTATTGTAATACGATCTGTCCGGTGGGCACGGTGCTGGGATTCCTCGCCCGCTACTCGCTGTTCAAACCGCGTTTCGACACCTCGAAGTGCAACGGATGCAAGCTCTGCGCCCGCAACTGCAAGGCGTCGTGTATCGACCCTGCGGCGCATAAAATTGATTACAGCCGTTGCGTGGCCTGTATGGACTGCCTCGAAAACTGCCGCCAGGGGGCCATCACCTATACGCTGCGGCGGCGGAAACCGGACCCGGCTCCCGCGCCGCAGAGACCGGCGGCCGACGCCGCAAAGACGCCTTCCGACGCTTCGCGCCGCCGGTTCCTCGGCCTGGCGGACATCGTGGCCTACTCCGCGCTCCGGGCGCAGGAGAAGAAGGTCGACGGCGGGCTGGCGGTGATCGTCGACAAGAAGATTCCGAACCGTGCCACGCCCGTCGTTCCGCCCGGAGCGCAGAGCCTGCGGCACTTCAACGCCCATTGCACGGGATGCCAGTTGTGTGTTTCGGTGTGTCCCAATCAGGTGTTGCGTCCGTCGGGCAAGCTGATGACCCTCATGCAGCCCGAAATGTCGTTCGAGCGCGGATACTGCCGTCCGGAGTGCACGAAGTGCGCCGAGGTGTGCCCCACGGGCGCCATCCGCCTGACCGACCTCGCCGGGAAATCGTCGATCCAGATCGGCCATGCGGTGTGGATTGCGGAGAATTGCGTGGTCAATACCGACGGCGTCAGCTGCAACAACTGTGCGCGCCATTGTCCCGCCGGAGCGATCAAGATGGTGCGCCGGGACCCCGACGACCCCAAGTCGCCGCGCATCCCCGCCGTGAACGAAGAACGCTGCATCGGCTGCGGGGCCTGCGAGAATCTCTGTCCGGCGCGTCCGTTCAGCGCCATTTATGTCGAAGGCCATTCGCGCCACAGAATCGTCTAAACGCAAGAAAAAAATGGAGAAGAAAAAGATAGACCGCCGGAAATTCCTCAAAACGTTCGGTGTCGGCGCGGCCGCCGCAACGGCTGGGCTTTACGGCTGTAAGACGAAAGGTACGGCGCCGAGCGCTGCCGCCGCGGGTGAGGTCCCGACCGATCGGATGACCTTCCGGACCTGCCCCTCGACGGGCGACCGCGTGTCGCTGCTGGGCTACGGCTGCATGCGCTGGCCCCTGCTGGAGTCGCCGGCGGCCGACGGCAACCCGATCGACCAGGAGGCCGTCAACGAGCTGGTCGATTATGCCATCGCCCACGGGGTCAACTATTTCGACACGGCCCCCGTCTACATACAGGGCTTTTCCGAAAAATCGACGGGTATCGCCCTCAAACGCCATCCGCGCGAGAAGGTGTTCATCGCCACGAAGATGTCCAATCACCGTATGGCAGGGCGGGGAATGTCTCCCGCTCGGATATTCAAGGATTCGGAGGAGATGTACCGGCGGTCGCTTCGCGACTTGCAAACGGATTATCTGGATTACTATCTGCTGCACGCTGTGGGCGGCGACAAGGGCATCGAGACGTTCAACGAACGTTTTATCGACTGCGGCGTGCTCGACTTTCTGCTGCGCGAGCGCGAGGCCGGGCGCATCCGCAACCTCGGGTGGTCGTTCCACGGCGATCAGAAGGTCTTCGACCACCTGCTGGCCATGCACGACAGCGGCGAGGCGCGGTGGGATTTCGTCCAGATCCAGATGAACTACGTCGACTGGAAGCATGCTTCGGACAGAAACGTCAATGCCGAATATCTCTACGGCGAGCTGGAGAAGCGCGGCATCCCGGCCGTGATCATGGAGCCGCTGCTCGGCGGGCGCCTTTCGCGGCTGAACGACCATCTGGTCGAACGGCTCAAGGAGCGCCGTCCGACCGAGAGCACCGCTTCGTGGGCCTTCCGCTACGCGGGTTCCTGGCCCGGAGTGCTGACTGTGTTGAGCGGCATGACCTACATGGAGCACCTTCAGGACAATATCCGCACCTATTCGCCGCTCGAACCCTGCACCGGCGAGGAACTGGCGTTGCTCGAAGATACCGCGCAGCTGATGCTCAAATACCCCACCGTGCCCTGCACCGAGTGCCAGTACTGCATGCCCTGCCCCTATGGGCTGGACATCCCGGCGATCTTCGCCCACTACAACCGCTGCGAGAACGAAGGCAATGTGCCCAAGGACCGGCAGGACCCCGGCTACCGGGAGGCCCGCCGGGCGTTCCTCATCGGTTACGACCGCTCGGTTCCCAAACTCCGGCAGGCGAGCCATTGCATCGGCTGCAACCAGTGCGTGTCGCACTGCCCGCAGTCGATCAAGATTCCGCAGCAGCTGCGGCGCATCGACCGTTTCGTCGAGCAGCTCAAGCAGGGTACGCTCTGATTCCGGCTTGCGAGGCCCCTCTGATAAGGAGGGGCTTTTTTTACCAAATGTTAACTTTCGCCCGGCCGGAAGCGAGTATCTTTGCACTCCAAAAAACGAATGCGATGAAAGACAGTATTGATTTCGGCAGCATGGAGATTCCGAAGCTTTTTCGGAAACTGCTGATCCCCACCGTTCTGGGAATGGTTTTCTCGGCTGTTTTCGTGATCACCGACGGGATTTTCGTGGGACGCGGCATCGGCAGCGACGCGCTGGCCGCCGTCAACATCACCGCGCCGCTGTTCCTCATCAGCACGGGCGTCGGACTGATGTTCGGCGTCGGGGCGTCGGTCGTGGCGTCGATCCACCTTGCGCAGGGGAAGGTCAAGGCGGCGCGCATCAACGTCACGCAGGCCGTTGCGGTGTCGTCGCTCCTTCTGGCGGCGTACAGCTTCCTGATCACTTCCTGCGCCCGTGAGGTGGCCCTGCTGCTGGGCAGCTCCGAACGGCTCCTTCCGCTGGCCGTGGAGTACATGCACTGGTTCGCGCCGTTCCTGCCCTTCAGCGCGCTGTTAAGCTCGGGCATGTTCTTCATCCGGCTCGACGGGTCGCCCAACTACGCGATGCTTTGCAACGCCGTTCCGGCGGTCATCAACATCGTGCTGGACTACGTTTTCATCTTCATCCTCGGCTGGGGCATGACGGGCGCGGCGCTGGCCACGAGCCTCGGTTATATCGTGGGTGCGGGGATGATCCTCGGCTACTTGGGACGCCGCCGCAACGTCGTGCGCCTGTGCCGTGTGAAGACGAGCCGCAAGAGCATGCGCCTGACCCTCCGCAATGTGGGCTACATGTGCCGGCTGGGGCTTTCGACCTTCCTCTGCGAGGGGGCCATCGCCATGATGATGTTCGCCGGGAACTACGTTTTCATCCGCTATCTGGGCGAGGACGGCGTGGCGGCGTTCAGCATCGCCTGCTATTTCTTCCCGATCATCTTCATGGTCTACAACGCCATCGGGCAGTCGGCCCAGCCGATTTTGAGCTACAATTTCGGTGCGGGAAACGGCGCGCGCGTGCGCAAGGCCTTCCGGTTGGCGCTCCTGACGGCCGTGGCGGCCGGACTGGGGTTCTTCGGCCTTACGGCGCTGTTCAGCCGCTGGATCGTGGCCATGTTCATCGACAGCTCCTGCCCCGCCTGTGCGATTGCCGTCCGGGGGCTTCCGTTGTTCGCTTCGGGATTCGTTTTCTTTGCGGTGAACATCGTCTCGATCGGCTATTTCCAGAGCGTCGAGCGGCCCCGTCCGGCGATGGCCGTGACCGTCCTGCGGGGATTCGTCTTCATGGCGGCGTGTTTCTTCGGCCTGCCCCTGCTGTTGGGTGTGGAGGGCATCTGGCTGGCCGTGCCGCTGGCCGAGGCGCTCACCTTCGCGGTCGTTGCGGCGATTTACGGGCGGACCCGCTTAAAAAGTGCGTTTTAGGAGGGTCGCAGCGTGGCTTTGCCGCTGAAACGAAGCCGGAAATTTGTTTTTTGTGCTATCTTTACGGCCTCAAACCTGTAAGGCATGGAGGCGTTTATCGAGAAATTCAGCAGGAAATACAACCTGCCCGCGGCGGACTGCCTGCGGCTGATCGGGCTGATGGAACGGCGCGTGTTCCGCAAGGGGGAGTGCGTCGTCCGTCAGGGCGAGCGGAATTCCGGTTTCTACGTCGTGAGCCGCGGCATCTGGCTGGGGCACTATCTCGACGACGGCGCGGATGTCTCGGTCTGGTTCGCCGGCGAGGGCGAGGCGCTCTTTTCGACGTGGGGCTACGTGGGCAACGAGGTTTCGAAAATCTCCATCGAGGCGATGTGCGACGCTGAACTTTACGGCATCTCCAAAGCCGACCTGGAGGCCTTTTTCGCCCGATCGGCCGGAGCGGCCAATTTCGGGAGGAGGCTTTTCGAGGAGCAGTTCCTGGCGCTCGAAAACTGGATGCTCTCGGGCGGCGCTCCGCGGGCCGAGGAGCGCTACCGGACGCTGATGGAGGAAAGCCCCGAACTGCTGCAATACGTGCCGCTGAAGCACATCGCCTCCTACCTCTGGATCACGCCGCAGTCGTTGAGCCGCATCCGGGCCAAACTGGGGAAGAAAAAGGGTTGACCATTTCCGGTCAACCCTTTTTTTCGGCATCCGACGGCTGCCACCCGCCCCCGAGGGCCTTGTACAACCCCACGAGCGCGAGGTGCTCGTTGCGCACCGCCTTGCTCTCCTCGACCTGTGCGTCGAAGAACTTCCGCTGGGCGTCGAGCACGTCGATGTAGCGGATCACGCCGTTGATATACTGCAATTTGGCCAGCACGACGTATTGCCGGGCCGCCTCCTTGAGGTTGAATTTCAGTTCGGCCGTCCTGCGCATGTTGCGGTAGGCCGTCACGGCGTCGTTCACTTCGCGGAAAACCTCCAGCACTTTCTGTTCGTAGGCCAGCCGCGCCTGGTCGTAGGCCGCCAGCGCCGCGCGGTATTTCGCACGCTTCGATCCGAAGGCGAACAGCGGCGCGGTGAGGTTGCCGGCGGCGTAGGAGAAGGGCGAATTGATCAGTCCCTTGAGCGCGTCGTTTTCGAGCCCTCCCGTCAGCGAGATCGTCAGCCGCGGGAACCGGTCGGCATAGGCCATGCCCGCCGAGGCCATCGCCGCCTTGAGGTTCTGCTCGGCCTGCCGCACGTCGGGACGGCGTTGCAGCAGCGTCGAAGGAAGGCCCACGGGCAGCGAGTCGGGCATCCGGACGTTCATGTCCATCTTCGAGCGCGCCACGCGCGAGGGATAGTCGCCCGCGAGCACCGAAATCTGGTTCTCCTTCTGGGCGATGCGCAGTTCGAGGTCGGGAATCAGCGCCGAGGCGCTCGCCAGCTCGACCTTCGCCTGCTGGTAGGCCGTTTCGGAGGTCAGTCCTCCTTCGAAACGCAGTTTCGCCTGACGCACGCTCTCCTCGCGGGTCTCCACCGTGCGGCGTACGACGCCCAGTTCGTGGTCCAGAGCCACCAGCTCGAAGTAGGCCGTGGCGACCTCCGCCACGAGCGTCATCTGCATGGCGCGCGCCGCCTCGACCGAGGCGAGGTATTCGGCCGCGCCCTTGCGCTTGGCCCAGCGCAGGTTGCCCCACAGGTCGGCCTCCCAGCTCAAGGTGGCTTTCACGTCGAACTCGGCGTCGCCCTTGTGCGCTTCGCCGTAGTAGTCGTTGGTCTCGTAGTCGGCAGCGGCCAGCCCGCCCAGCGACGGCAGCCGGGCCGCCTTGCTTACGCGGTAAAGCTCCTCCAGCTGGCGGATGCGCGCCTCGGCCGAGAGCATGTTGCGGTTGCGGTCGAGCGTGCGGCCGATCAGCCGGCAGAGCGTCGTGTCGGTGTAGACCTCCCACCACTTCCGGTCGCTCAGCGTCAGCGTGTCGCTCTGCCCGGCGACGATCTCCGCGGGCATGTCGAGCTGCGGAGCCTTGCACTTCTTCTGCACGGAGCAGCTTCCCGCCGCGAGCAGCAGAAGCACTCCGAGGAGATATGTTGCGCTTCGTTTCATCGTGTTGTCCATTTTTCTTTCAGTTTGTAAACCCAGACGAAGAAGAGCGGTACGAAGACGATGCCCACGGTGATCGCCACGAGCATGCCGAAGAAAACGCCCGTGCCGATGCCCTGGCGGCTGGCCGACCCGGGTCCGCTGGCGAAGACCAGCGGCAGCATGCCGAGGATAAAGGCCAGCGAGGTCATGACGATGGGCCGGAAGCGCAGGCGCGCGGCCAGGATGACGGCCGTGAGGATGTCGCGGCCCTTTTCGACCTCGTCCTTGGCGAACTCGACGATCAGGATGGCGTTCTTGGCCACCAGACCCACCAGCATCACCAGTCCGATCTGGAAATAGATGTTGTTCTCCAGTCCGCAGGCCCAGTTGCCCAGGTAGGCGCCGATGCCGGCGATCGGCAGCGAGAGGATCACCGCCACGGGGATCAGCCAGCTCTCGTACTGCGCCGCGAGGAACAGGAAGACGAAGAGGAAGGCCAGCGCCAGCACGTAGCCCGTCTGGCCGCTGACGTGCTTTTCCTGATAGGAAAGTCCGCTCCACTCGACGCCGATCGTCGACGGCAGGTGGCGGCGTGCGATCTGTTCGAGTATGGCCATGGCCTGCCCCGAACTGTATCCCTGCGCCGCCTCGCCCGAGATGGTCGCCGCGTTGAACATGTTGAAGCGGCGGATCGTGCCCGGTCCCGTGGTGTAGGAGGTCGTGCCGAGCGCCGTGATGGGAATCATCGCCTTGTCGGCGCCCCGGACGAAGAACAGCCCGAGGTTTTCCCGCTGCGCCCGGTACGGGGCTTCGGCCTGGATATAGACGCGGTAGATGCGGTTGAACATGTTGAAGTCGTTGACGTAGACCGATCCGGTGAAGGTCTTCATCGTCGAGAAGATGTCGGCCATCGGGACGCCGAGCATCTGGGCCTTGTCGCGGTCCACGTCGAAATAGAGCTGCGGGATGTCGCTCTGCATCGACGACGAGAGTCCCGTCAGCTCCTTGCGCTTCGAGGCGTAGTGCAGCAGCGTGTCCACGGCCCGCTGAAGGTCGCCGTACGAGGCGTTGCCGCGGGCTTCGAGCACCATTTCGAACCCGCCCGAGGCGCCCAGTCCCGGAATGACGGGCGGCGTCGAGAGGTAGACCTTGCTTTCGGGATAACGGCGCATCTCCTCGCGGATGTCGTTCATCAGCCGGCGGATGTTCGAACTTTTGCGCTCCTCCCACGGTTTGAGGATCACCGTCAACTGGCTGCGTGACTGGTTGGTGCCCACGCGGGGGCTTGATCCGGTGACGTTGAGCACATATTCCACGTCTTCGAGCGACATCAGGTACTTCATGGCGCGGTCTGTCACGCGGCGCGTGCGTTCGAGCGTGGCTCCTTCCGGAAGTTCCAGCTCGACGGTGAAATAGCCCTGGTCCTCCTGCGGCATGAAGCTCTGGGGCACGATCTTGTTGAGCGCCCACAGCGCCACGAGAGTCAGTCCGAACAGCGCCAGCATGCGTTTCGAGTGGCGCACGCCGCCGCGGATCATCCGCTCGTAGAACTTCGTTCCGCTGCCCAGCCAGATGTTGATGCGGCGGAAGAGGCGGTTTTTCCGCTTGCCCGAATCGGGACGCAGGATCAGGGCGCAGAGGGCCGGCGAGAGGGTCAGGGCCACGAACGTCGAGATCAGCACCGACACGGCGATCGTGATGGTGAACTGGCGGTAGAGCTGGCCGGTGATGCCCGAAAGGAAGCTCACGGGAACGAACACGGCGCACAGCACCAGCGATGTGGCGATGATGGCGCTGCCCAGTCCGCTCATGGCCTTTTTCGTGGCTTCGTAGGGCGATAGCCCCTCCTCGTTCATAATGCGCTCGACGGCCTCCACCACCACGATGGCGTCGTCCACGACGATGCCGATGGCCAGGATCAGGCCCAGCAGGGTCATCATGTTGAGCGAGAATCCGAATGCCAGCATCACGCCGAACGTACCGATCAGCGAGATCGGCACGGCGATGGTCGGGATGAGCGTCGCGCGCCAGTTTTGCAGCGAGAGGAAAACCACGAGGATCACCAGCAGCAGGGCTTCGAACAGTGTGTGGTAGACCTCCCTGATCGACTGCGAGATGTAGGAGGTCATGTCGAACGGTATCTTGTAGGAGATGCCTTCGGGGAAGCTGCGGCTGATCTCCTCCATCGTCTCGCGCACCGAGCGCGCCACCTCCATGGCGTTGGCGCCCGGCAGCATGTTGATGTTCATCACGGCCGCATTGCCGCCGTTGATGCCGCTCTCGGTGCTGTACGACGAGGCTTCGAGCGAGATGCGCGCCACGTCGCGCAGGCGGATGAGCGATCCGTCGGGGTTGGCGCGGACGACGATCTCCTCGAATTCGCCCACCGACGAAAGGCGTCCGCGGGCGGTGATCGGGATCGTGACGTCGAGGTCCGTGACGGGCTGCTGGCCCAGTACGCCCGCCGCCGATTCGCGGTTCTGGTCCTTGAGGGCCTTTTGCAGGTCCTGCACCGTCAGCCCGAGGTTGGCCAGCCGGTCGGGCTGCACCCATATCTGCATGGCGTAGTAGCGGCTGCCGACGTTCGAGACGCTGCCGACGCCCTTCACGCGGCGCAACATGTCCAGCACGTTGAGCGTGGCGTAGTTCGAGAGGTATATTTCGTCGAACTTGGGGTCGTTCGACAGCAGCGTGATGGTCATCAGCCGGCTCGAAGCCTGCTTTTCGACCGAGATGCCGTTCTGGATGACTTCGGCCGGGAGGCGCGCCTCGGCCTGCTTCACGCGGTTCTGAATCTCGACGGCCGCCAGGTCGGCGTCCGTGTCGATGTCGAAGGTCACGGTGGCGGAGAAACCTCCCGAGTTGCTGCTCGTCGACTCCATGTAGAGCATGCCGGGGGTTCCGTTCAGCTCCTGTTCGATGGGCGTCGCCACGGCCTGCGTCACGGTCTGGGCGCTGGCTCCCGGATAGGAGGCCGAGATCTTGACCACCGGGGGCACGATGCGCGGATACTGGTCCACGGGGAGCATCACCAGTCCTAACAGGCCGACGATCACGATGACCACCGACAGGACGGTTGAAAACACGGGCCGGTCGATAAAGAAATCCGATTTCATGGCTCGCTATTTTTCAGACGCCTCCGTCTCGGTTGCACTGCTTTTTTCGGGGACCGGCACGGGGTCGACCTTGTCGCCGTGCGTCAGTTTGTGGAAACCCTCCACGACGATCTTCTCGCCGGGAACGACGCCGCGTTCGACGATCACCCGGTTGTTGACCTCGGGGCCGAGTTCGATCAGACGGCGTTCGGCGATGCTGTCGGGCCGTATGACGAAGATGTAGGCGCCGCCCTTCTCGATGACGACCGACTTGGTCGGCACGACCGTGGCGTCTTCGCGCACGTCGAGCAGCAGGCGCACCTTCGTGAACTGTCCCGGCAGCAGGATGCGGTCGGGGTTGGCCATTTCGGCGCGCACGGAGAAGGTTCCCGTTTCGGGGTCGACCTGCGGATCGGCGAAGTCGACCAGTCCGCGCAGCGGATACTGGGTGTTGTCGGCCAGCGTGATGGTGATGTAGGGGTCCCACTTGCGGGTGGAGTCCTTCTGGCCCAGGTTGACGTTGCGGGCCTTGCTTTTGAGGTAGTCGAGTCCCGTCATGCTGAAGTCCACGCGCACGGTGTCGCTCTTGACCACCGTCGCCAGCAGCGATTTGCCGTTGGGACCTACGAGCGTGCCGATGTCGACGCTGCGCTCGGAAATATAGCCCGACAGCGGCGAACTGACGGTCGTGTAGCTCAAGGCGGTTTCGGCCTGCGTGAGGTCGGCCTCGCTCATCGCCACGGAGGCCGTGGCGCTTTCGTAGGAGGCGATGGCGTTGTCGAGGTCCAGCTGGCTCGCGGCGTTCTGCTCGTAGAGCGGGCGGATGCGTTTCAGGTCGCGGTCGGCCTTGAGTTCCAGAGCCTTGTCTTTGTTCAGCTGTGCCTTCGCCTTGTTTACCCGGGCTTCGTAGAGCTTGGGGTCGATGATGAACAGCGGCTGCCCCTTCTTGACGTAGGTTCCCTCCTCGAAAAGCATTTTTTCGAGGAAGCCCTCCACCCGGGCGCGGATTTCGACGAACTGCTGGGCGCGGATGCGTCCCACGTATTCGCCGTAGAGTTCGATGTCGTCGGTTTCGGCAGGCTCGACCTGGACCACGGGCAATATGGGTTTTACGGGTTCGGGGCGCAGCCACCACCAAAGCCCTCCGACAATCAATACGGCTATTCCGGCAAGGATCAGCCAGGAGCGTTTCGACAGACGGCGGATTCTGCCGCCTGCCTCTTCGCCGAGTTGCAGCGTACGGCGGCCGGCGCGGGCCGCCTGCTGCACGATTTTCTCGCGTGATAGTTTCATGTTGTTTCCAAATCCGGAATTGTTTGCCTGGTATCCGGTATATCGGCGCAAAAATACGATTTTTTCGCCGATATGCTATTTAAACGTAAAAGTTAGGCGAATATGATGCCGGAATTCCTGTTTTTGTTCATACGGAGGCTATTGGTGTCTTTTCGGAAGACAGCCTGTGACTTTCCGGGCCGATGCCGCGGATTTTCTCCGGGAAATCGTATCTTTGCACTTATGAAAACAATCTTATGTACCTTTTTTGCATGTGCGCTGTTCTGCGCCGTCGACGTACGTGCACAGCAGACGCCGCTTTCGGGTGCGGCATTTATTGCTGTCTGCAAGGAGTCGATGACTCTTGCGGTTTACGATTTCAACAGTTGCCTGCGGGCCGTCTATCCCATTGCCTGCGGGCGGGCGCTGGGCAACAAGGAGAAGCCGGGTGATATGAAGACGCCCGAAGGGCTTTTCTCCGTCCAGCAGATTCAGGACGCAAGCGCATGGACGCACGATTTTGGCGACGGTAAGGGGGAGATCAGAGGGGCCTACGGTTCGCATTTCATTCGTCTGAAGACGCCCGGTCACCGCGGCATCGGTATCCATGGAACCCACGATCCCGCCTCGATCGGCACGCGTGCAACCGAAGGGTGCGTCCGGTTGAACAATAGCGATTTGCTCGAATTGGTGAAAAAGTATGTCTACGTCGGTATGCCGGTCGTGATCCTTACCTCCGAGGCGGACAGCGCCGTGCCCTGCCGCTTTCCCGCCGCCGTCAAGGCAGGACCCCGGCTGATGGCGCAGACGGAGTAAGGAATTTCGTCTGTTCGCGGCGCTCCGAACAGTCTCCGAAGCGGGCGGCGGGTAGTTTTTCAGGCCGGGAGCAGAATCGAGAAGCGGCTGCCGCGGCCGATTTCGCTCTCGACCGAGATCGTGCCGCCGTGCGCTTCGACGAACTCCTTCGAGATGGCCAGCCCCAGCCCGCTGCCCTGCACCTTGGTTCCCGGGACGCGGAAATAGCGCTCGAAGATGCTCTTGTGGTAACGCGGGTCGATGCCGCGCCCGAAGTCCTGGACGTAGATCTCGACCGCCTTTTCGCGCTGTACGGCGCCGACGATGATGCGCGACCGTTCGGGCGAATGGTGGATGGCGTTCGACAGCAGGTTGGTGATGACCCAGGCGATCTTCTCGTTGTCGACGAAGAGTTTCGAGATCTTTTCGGGATAGTCCACCTCGACGAAACAGCAGAACCTCTCGGCCAGAACCTGCGTAGCCTTTACAGCATAGTCTATCAGTTCGATAGGCTTGGTTACTTTAGGTATCAGTTTAAGTTTGCCGGTCTCGATCTGGGTCATGTTCAGCAGTTCGCCCGTGATCGAAAGCAGGCGGTCGCTGCTCTCCTTGATGCTCGTGACGAGCTGTTTCTGCTCGCCGTTCAGCGTTCCCAGCCGGTCGTCGCCGAGCAGCTGCAAACTCATCAGGATCGACGAAATCGGGGTTTTCATTTCGTGCGAGACGGTCGAGATGAAGTTGGTCTTGGCGGAGTCCAGCTCCTTGAAGCGGGTGACGTTGTTCAGGACGATCAGGTTGCCGACGAACTGCTGTTCGCGCCCGCCGACGGGAGTGATGTAGAGCGGCGTGTTCTCCACCTGGAAATAACTCTCCTTGTTGTCGGCGTAGATTTTCAGCGGCTCCTTGTCGGCGTCCTTCTCCGTGTCGTTCACTCCCCGGACGAGCCGCCGCAGCAGGTCGTTCGACAGCGCCACTTCGGCGGCGTCGCGTCCGACGGCGTCCTCCCGGAGGTTCAGCACCGAGAACGCCTCGCGGTTCATAAAGAGGATTCTGCGGTCGGGACCCAGCCCCACGATCGGCTCGTGCAGCGTGTCGACGATCGCCTCGATGCGCTTTTTGGCGGTCATCAGGTCGTCGAGCGAACTGCGGCGGTATTCGTCGAGTTTGGCGGCCATGTCGTTGAACGACTCGGCGACGGATTCGAACTCGCGGTTGCCCGGGAAATCGAGCCGTTCCCGGTAGTTGTGGTTGGCGATCTGGGTGATCCCCTTTTTCAGCGCGTCGATCGGACGCAGCACCGACTGCGGGAACCAGACGAGGATGCCCCCGGCGATCAGGGCGCAGAGCGCGGCGACGGCGATCAGCCACCACATGGCGTAGTCGGCGCGCTGCTCCACCCCGGCGCTCTTGGCGCGGATGGCCGCCATGTTCAGCTCCATGATCCGGAACAGGTCTTCGCGCACGGTCCGGATTTCGGCTTCGGTGACCGGGTCGCTCAGCGAAGCGACGTGGCGTTCGAGCGCCGCGGTGGTCTCCTTCTCGCTGATCTCGGTGATGTTCTGCTGTTGCAGGGCGAGGTTTTCGCGCAGGGCGTGCCGCGATATGGAATCCTGCCCGATGTCGTTGAGCGACCGCAGCATCTCCCCGGCGTATTGCAGCGAGTTGTAGTTGTCGGCGAGGATGGTTCCCGTCGCCCGCGACAGCTGGCGGACGTAGCCGACCGACTGGATGCCCAGCAGCAGGATCATGGTGAAAAGAATGCCGATGCCCAGGGTGATTCTCCTTTGTATTCTCATGGCTTATGAAAAAATGAAAAGGTCGATGTTCATGCGCGACAGCCGGACGGTCAGACGCCGCAGGCGGATTGCGCTTTTCAACAGCGAAAATAGTGAAAATTCGGGACGCCCGATGCAGACGATGTTTATTTTTTGCTCCCGGCACACTCCGGCGATGCTCTCCACCGGGGAGTTCGAGCGTATGCGGCGGACCTCGCCGCCGAGTTCCGTGGCGAGGTTCAGGTTGTTGATCAGGTGACGCTGCCGGGCCAGCGGAATGCGGTCGTCGGCTTCGCGGTCGCCCTGCACGTAGAGCACCGTGAAGGCGGCGTTCAGGTGCGTGGCCATGCGTGCCGTCTTGCGGATGACCCGGCGGGCGCGTTTTTCGGAGGAGTCGATCACGGCCAGCAGTTTGTCGCGCCGGAAGGTTTCGGAACCGGTCACCTCGCTGTCCACCTTCTTTTCCACGCGCAGCGCCACCTCTTTCAGCGCCAGTTCGCGCAGTTGCAGCAGGTTGTCCTGCGTGAAGAAGTTGCCGAGCGCCGCGGCGATCTTGTCGGGGCGGTAGATCTTTCCGGCTTTCAGCCGTTCGATCAGCTCGTCGGCCGTGAGGTCGATGTTCACCACCTCGTCGGCCATCGCCAGCACGCTGTCCGGGACCCGCTCGCGGATCTCGATGCCCGTGATCTCCTCGACGACCTCGTTCAGCCCCTCGATATGCTGGATGTTGACGGCCGAAATGACGCTGATCCCTGCGTCGAGAATCTGCATCACGTCCTGCCACCGCTTGGGGTTTTCGCTCCCCTCGATGTTGGTGTGGGCCAGTTCGTCCACGACGACGATCTCGGGGCGGAGGTTGACGATGGCCTGCGTGTCCATCTCCTCCAGTTCCTTGCCCTTGTAGAAGAGTCTGCGGCGCGGCACGAGCGGAAGCCCTTCGACAAGGGCTTCCGTTCCGGCGCGGCCGTGCGTTTCGATGTAGCCGATGCGGACGTCGACGCCCGCGTCGAGCAGCTGGCGGGCCTCTTGCAGCATGCGGCAGGTCTTGCCTACGCCGGCGCTCATGCCGATGTAGACCTTGAACTTGCCGCGGTGCGAACGCCGGATCAGTTCCAGAAACCGCTGAACGCTGTCCTGCCTCTCCATCGGTTACATCCGGAAGGAGATGCCTCCCACAAAGTTAACGTCGTCCAGGGCCGGATTCCAGATCAGGTTGGTGAAAACGCCGACCGACATCGAATCCGTCCCTTTGATGTCCCATGATTTTCCGGCATTGAGGAAGACGTTCTGCACGCAGAACCCGCGGTCTCCGGTGAGGTAGGTCGCGGCGGCGTTCCAGGGAACCATGCCCACGCCGGCCTTCATGTCGACGGTCTTCACCGTGAACGGGCAGGCCGCCTCGAAATACGAGGCATAGGCGCGTTCGCCCTTGTGGTTCACGTCGGTCGCGCCGAAGAGAACCGTGTACCACGACAGCGTGACGGGGACCTTTTCCGAAACGACCCAGCTGGCGCCCACCTCGATGCGGTGGGGCGAACGGCTGTCGAAGACGAAATAGCGGTCGTCGGCGTGTCCGGTCCAGTAGAGGTCGGCCACCGAAAGGGTCACGGGTCCGAGCGCGTAGGCCAGTGTGAGGTCCATCTCCTTGTAGGCGCTGTCGAAATCGACCGAACCCCAGGCCGTCGCCGAGAAGTTTCCGGCGCTCATCGTCAGCGACGGCTGGAAAGCCGGGCCGCTTTCGCGGACGCCGCGCCATACGTAGGTGCTCACCAGGTCGGTTCCGCCCGAGAATTTCACCCCGCGCTCCCGGGCGCAGAGGTCGGCGGTCAGAAAGATTGCCAAAGCGGCGATCAGAATGAATACCCAGCGTTTCATCTTTTTATCTATTTTCATGGTTTGCGATTAGTTTTCGTTCAGTTCTTCCAAAGCGACGTTCAGGCGCAGCACATTGACCTTCTCCGTGCCGAAAAGCCCCAGCCACGGTTTTTGGGTCAGCGAGTCGACCAGATGCCGTACCGTAGCGATGTCCAGCCCGCGGGCCTCGGCTACGCGGCGCACCTGCGCCTGCGCCCCGCGGGGCGAGATGTCGGGGTCGAGGCCCGAGCCGCTGGCCGTGACCATCTCGGCGGGAACCTCCGCACGCGAGAGGTAGGGATGCGCCGCGAGAAAGTCCTGCACGCGCTGTTCCACCCCGGCGAGGTGCTCGGGGTTGGTCGTGGCCTTGTTGCTGCCGCCCGAACCGCCGCCGTTGTAGTCCACGGCCGAGGGACGGCTCCAGAAATAGCGGACATCGGTGAACCGCTGCCCCACGTTCGCCGCGCCGACGACCTGTCCGTCGAGCGTCACCACGTCGGCCTCTCCGCCGTTGGGACCTGCGACGGCCGACACGCCGCGCAGCACGAGGACATATCCCACGCCGAGCACGATGCACATCGCCAGCGTTATTTTGAGTGAAATCCAAAGGTTTTTCATAGTTGAAGCAATGCTTTAAAATAATACGCTTATTAACATGTCTATCAGTTTGATGCCTATGAACGGGGCGATCAAGCCGCCGAGTCCGTAGATGAAGAGGTTGCGGCGCAGCAGGGCCGAGGCCCCGATCGGTTTGTAGGTCACGCCGCGCAGGGCCAGCGGGATGAGCAGCGGAATGATCAGGGCGTTGAAGATCACCGCCGAGAGAATGGCGCTTTCGGGCGAGTGGAGGTGCATGACGTTCAGCGCGCCGAGCGACGGAATCGAGGCGATGAACAGCGCCGGGACGATGGCGAAGTACTTCGCGACGTCGTTGGCGATGGAGAAGGTCGTGAGCGTGCCGCGCGTCATCAGCAGCTGTTTGCCGATCTCGACGATCTCGATCAGCTTCGTGGGGTCGTTGTCCAGGTCGACCATGTTGCCCGCCTCCTTGGCGGCCTGCGTGCCGCTGTTCATGGCCACGCCCACGTCGGCCTGCGCCAGCGCCGGGGCGTCGTTCGTGCCGTCGCCCATCATGGCCACCAGCTTGCCCGACTGCTGTTCGCGGCGGATGTATTCGAGCTTGTCCTCGGGACGTGCTTCGGCGATGAAGTCGTCGACGCCTGCCTTCTCGGCGATGTATTTGGCCGTCAGCGGATTGTCGCCCGTGACCATCACGGTCTTCACGCCCATCCGGCGCAGCCGCTCGAAGCGTTCGCGGATGCCCGTCTTGATGATGTCCTGCAACTCGATGACGCCCGTGATCCGTTCGTTTTCGCAGACTACGAGCGGTGTGCCGCCGTTTTCGGAGATGGTGCGCACGGTGGCTGCGATTCCGGCCGGGCAGGGGTTTTCGTGCTCGGCGGCGATGCGGAAGATTGCTTCGGCGGCTCCCTTGCGGATGCGGCGTTCGTCGGGCATGTCGACGCCCGAACACTTGGTTTCGGCAGTGAATTTCACCATCCGCACGCCGACCATCGTCACCGGGTCGGTGCGGACCCCTTCGGCGGTGCCCAGCTCGACGATGGATTTGCCTTCGGGGGTCGGGTCGGCGACGGACGAGAGTACGCACATGCGCACGAAAGCCTTGGGGGCGATGCCGTCGGCGGGATGGAAGCGCGTGGCCTTGCGGTTGCCGATGGTGATGGTGCCGGTCTTGTCCAGGAGCAGCGTGTCGATGTCGCCGGCGGTCTCGATGGCCTTGCCCGACTTGGTGATGACGTTGGCCCGCAGTGCGCGGTCC
Organism: Alistipes sp. 56_sp_Nov_56_25; assembly: GCF_001915285.1. Classification (NCBI taxonomy): domain Bacteria; kingdom Pseudomonadati; phylum Bacteroidota; class Bacteroidia; order Bacteroidales; family Rikenellaceae; genus Alistipes; species Alistipes sp. 56_sp_Nov_56_25. The sequence continues at coordinate 26,344 of NZ_MNQF01000065.1, read as the reverse complement.
ATGCCGGCGATGCCGATGGCCGACAGCAGGCCGCCGATGGTGGTCGGGATCAGGCAGACGAACAGCGAGATGAACGCCGCGACGGTGATATTGGCCCCCACATAGTCGGCGAAGGGCTTGAGCGTGGCGCAGACGATGACGAAAACGAGCGTGAACCCGGCCAGCAGGATCGTCAGCGCGATTTCGTTGGGCGTCTTCTGGCGCGAGGAGCCTTCGACCAGGGCGATCATCCGGTCGAGGAAACTCTCGCCGGGCCGTGCGGTGACTTTCACGAGAATGCGGTCGGAGAGGACCTTCGTGCCGCCCGTGACGGAGCTTTTGTCGCCGCCCGCCTCGCGGATCACCGGGGCCGATTCGCCCGTGATGGCGCTTTCGTCGATCGACGCCAGGCCCTCGACGATCTCGCCGTCGGCGGCGACGGTGTCGCCCGCGACGCACTCGAACAGGTCGCCCTGCTTCAGTTCGGAACTGCTGACGATGTGCGACTGTCCGTCGGGTTCGATGCGTTTGGCGGGGGTCTCCTCGCGGGTTTTGCGCAGCGAGTCGGCCTGCGCCCTGCCGCGGGCTTCGGCGATGGCCTCGGCGAAGTTGGCGAAGAGCACCGTTAAGAGAAGTACGGCGAAAATCACGAGGTTGTAGAGCAGCGAACCCTGCGACGTGTCGCCCGTCACGGCGATCCGGACGATCAGCAGCAGCATGGCGAAGGTGACGGCCTCGACGGTGAACATGATCGGGTTCTTGATCATCTGCCGCGGGTCGAGTTTCGTGAACGAAGCGCGAAGGCTCCGGCGCAGCAGGACAGGATCGAAAAGCGAGTTATTTTTGTTTCGTTTCATAGCGGTAACAGGATTAGAAGGTCAGGTAATCGGCGATGGGACCCAGCGCCAGCGCGGGGAAGAACGAGAGGGCCGCAACGATGATGATGACGGCGAAGGTCATCAGCGAGAAGGTTCCCGTGTCGGTGCGGAGCGTGCCGGCGCTCTCGGGAATGCACTTCTTCGACGCCAGCAGTCCGGCTATGGCGACCTGTCCCACGATCGGGAAGTAGCGGCCCATGATCAGGGCGATGCCCGTCGAGATGTTCCAGAACGGCGTGTTGTCGGCCAGTCCCTCGAATCCCGAGCCGTTGTTGGCCGCCGAGGAGGTGTATTCGTAGAGCATTTCGCTCAATCCGTGGAACGAGGGGTTGTTCAGCCACCCTATTTCGGGGTTCGCGGCGGCCACGGCGGCCGAGATGCCCGTGCCGACGAGGATCAGGAAGGGATGCAGCAGCACGACCAGCGTGGCGATCTTCATCTCGCGCGCCTCGACTTTCCGGCCGAGGAACTCCGGCGTGCGGCCCACCATCAGTCCGCTGATGAAGACGGCGATGATGAGGAATGCGAAATAGTTCATCCACCCTACTCCCACGCCGCCGAACCAGCAGTTGATCTGCATGTTGAGCATCTGGAGCATGCCGCTCAACGGGGTCTGCGAATCGTGCATCGAGTTGACCGAACCGTTCGACGTGACGGTGGTCGTCATGCCCCACATGGCCGATGCGGCCGAGCCGATGCGGATCTCCTTGCCCTCCATCGAACCGAGCTCCTGCGAGATGCCCATGCCGTCGATCTGCCGGCTGCCGCCCGTCTCCTGCCAGACGGAGAGGACGACGCCTGCGGTATAGGCCAGGAGCATCACGCCGAAAATCCATGTCGCGAGACTGCGTCGGCGCGTGTAGAACCCGAAGGCGAAGACCATCGCCATGGGCAGGATCAGGATCGACCAGCATTCGAGGATGTTGGTGAAGGCGTTGGGGTTTTCGAGCGGGTGCGCCGAGTTGGTTCCGAAGTAGCCGCCGCCGTTGGTTCCCAGCTGTTTGATGGGCACGATGGCTGCGGTGGGACCCTGCGAGATGACCTGCTCGGTGCCTTCGAGCGTCGTGAGCGTTTGCTTGCCGTCGAAGGACATCGGCGTGCCGTTGATGACGAGCAGGATGCCGACGGCGAGCGACAGCGGCAGCAGGATGCGCGTCACGCTCCGGGTGAGGAAGACCCAGAAGTTGCCGATGGTCTTCTTCGTTTTGCCCGCCAGCGCCTTCATCATTCCGGCCATGGCGGCCATGCCGCAGGCGGCGGTGACGAACTGGAAGAGCATGATGACGAACAGCTGCGTGAAGTAGGACAGGCCCGTCTCGCCGCTGTAATGCTGGAGGTTGCAGTTGACCATGAACGAGATGCAGGTGTTGAACGCCAGGTCGGGCGACTGTCCCGGGTTGCCGTCGGGGTTGAGCGGCAGCCAGCCCTGGAAGACCAGCAGCAGCATGCCCCAGAAGAACCAGAAGAGGTTGACCGTCAGGAGCGCTTTGAGGAACTGTTTCCAGTTCATCTCCACGGCCGGGTCGATGCCGCAGAAGCGGTAGATGGCCCGTTCGACGGGAGCCATGAAGTCGAGCCACGTGCGTTCGCCGCGGTAGACTTTGGCAATGTAACGCCCCAGCGGGTAGCAGAGCGTCACCAGAAGGGTCCATTGCAGGATTACGCCTGAAATTTCGGTATTCATCGGTTCAGAATTTTTCGGGTTTGACGAGCACGTACATCAGATAGACGAATCCGAGGATGCTCAAGATAAGGAGACTTGTAAACATAGGGCGTCAGATCTTTTCGAACCAATCCACACATTTGAAATAGAATCCGTAGCACAGCGCACCTAGGGCGCAGAGCAGCAGGAACAGCATGATTTCATTCATCTCTTCGTTTTTTTGAATTAGACATTTTTTTCACGAACCCGCACAGCATCAGGTCCAGCAGCAGCATTGCGCCGCAGAAAATCAGTAGGAGGATAACGATTGCCATTTTGCCGTCGGGGTTTGTTGCCCGTAAGCATACGAAGGGGATGCCGGAATTTATGCTCCGGATTCAATGCGTTGACAGGCAGTTGTTTGCCGGATAGGTATGGGCGCCGAAAAAGAGGGCCGCCTTATCATTTTGATAGGGCGGCCCTCTCGGAATGAGACGGTGAGGGGCTTATTTCACCCCGTAGCCGTCGAGTTTGCGGTATAGCGTGGCGATGCCGATGCCCAGCAGGCGGGCGGCTTCGGCCTTGTTGCCCCGGGTGTGTTCCAGCACCCGGAGAATGTGGCGGCGTTCGAGGTCGTCGAGCGCCAGCGAATCGGGGTCGGCGGAGCCGGCCGCCGCGTGGAATTCGGGCGCGAGGCAGTCGGCCGTGAGCCGGTTGCCGTCGGCCATGATCATGCTGCGCTCCACGGCGTTGCGCAGTTCGCGGACGTTGCCGTGCCACGTGTGGCGTTCGAGAGCGGCGATGTAGTCGGCGTCGATCGAGTCGATGCGACGTCCCATTTTGTCGGCGAACTGCGCCGCGAAGACGCGGATATATCCGGCGATGTCGCCGGGCCGCTCGCGCAGCGAGGGAAGGTGGATGCGGAACACCGAGAGGCGGAAATAGAGGTCCTCGCGGAAATTCCCGGCGGCGATCTCCTTTTCGAGGTCGCGGTTCGTGGCGGCGATCAGGCGCACGTCAACCCGTGTGGGGCGTGTTTCGCCGATCTTGATGAATTCGCCGCTTTCGAGCACGCGGAGCAGTTTGGCCTGCAATTCGACGGGCATCTCCCCGATCTCGTCGAGGAATAGCGTGCCTTTGTCGGCCTCCTCGAAAAGGCCCTTCTTGTCCTTGGCGGCGCCCGTGAAACTGCCGGCCCGGTGGCCGAACAGTTCGCTTTCGAGCAGTTCGCGCGAGAAAGCCGAGCAGTTGATCGCCACGAAAGCCCCCTTCGCCCGGCGGCTGGCGTGGTGGATGGCTTGCGCGAAGACCTCCTTGCCGGTTCCCGTCTCGCCGGTGAGCAGCACCGAAGTGTCGGTGACGGCGACCTTGCGGGCCAGGTCCACGGCCCGGCGCAGGACCTCCGAGTCACCGACGATCCGGTCGAAGGAGTGCTCTTCGGAGAGCTTGTTCTCGATGCGGGTCAGCCGCCGCTGCATTTCGGCCTTTTCGGCGGCCCGGCTCAGCAGGGGCAGGATCTTGTTGTTGTCGTCGCCTTTGGTGATGTAGTCGAAGGCGCCGTTCTTGATGGCCTGCACGCCGTCGGGGATATTGCCGTAGGCCGTCAGCAGGATCACTTCGGTGGCCGGCGCGGCCTCCTTGATGCGGCCGACCATCTCGACGCCGTTGCCGTCGGGCAGCTTGACGTCGCACAGCACCACGTCGGGGTCGTACCGGCGGAGCGTTTTCATCCCCGAAGCGCAGTCCGGAGCCTCGGCCACCTCGTAACCTTCCAGCCCGATGATCCGCGCCATCAGCCGCCGCAGCTGCTCTTCATCGTCGATGATCAGAATTTTCGCCATGTCGTTCGCTCGTTCCGTTCTTTCGGGCAAAGGTAAGACATTTTCGGCTTGCGCCGCTGCGGTATGACCGGATTTTGTTGTTTTTTGAATAGTCGCCGCCCCCCCCCCGATTTCGGGCCGGAATCCCGCAGAACACCGTGCGCGACGCCTACTGTTACCTGTACGACCTCTACCCCACGCTTTGCGGCCTGGCGGGCATCGGGGTCCCGGCCACCGTGAAGGGAATTTCGCTGGAGGAGACCCGGAAAGCTGGACTGGAAGCAGGTGGTGCAGGTGAATCCCTGACGCCCGCAAGCCGCGGAAAATCCGAAAACGGGGAGCCTGGACAAAATGGCTCCCCGTTTCCGTTTTGAAAGCGGCTATATTTTAGTATCTTTGGGGCCGGAACGACAATTTTCAGTCGGAAGGCTCCGCCGAACCGGGTGTATCCGGTTTGACATCCGTCCGGCTCTTTACGATCTTTACTTCTCCCAAACATACGAAAGCCGATGTCAAAAATCTCATCAGCTGCATTTGCAGACACCAAACCGCACTACGACATACTCGACGGATTGCGCGGCGTAGCGGCGATCATGGTCGTCTGGTTCCATCTGTTCGAAGCCTATGCGACCAGCCATCTCGACCAGCGGATCAACCACGGCTATCTGGCCGTCGATTTTTTCTTCATACTTTCGGGTTTCGTCATCGGTTACGCCTACGACGACCGCTGGAAGAAAAAGATGTCGGTAAAGGATTTTCTCAAGCGGCGGTTGATCCGTCTGCATCCGATGGTCGTCATGGGGGCCGTGATCGGGGCCGTCATGTTCTATTTTCAGGGCTGTTCCGTCTGGGATGTCTCGGCGGTGTCCCTATCCATGCTGCTGACGGCCACGCTGCTGAACGCGCTGCTGATTCCGGCGACGCCCGGTTCCGAAATCAGAGGGCTGGGTGAAATGTATCCGCTCAACGGCCCGAGCTGGTCGCTGTTTTTCGAGTATATCGGCAATGTCCTCTACGCTCTCTTCATCCGTAAGCTTCCGACCCGGGCGCTTTCCGTGCTGGTGCTGCTCGCCGGCTGCGGGTTGGCGGCGTTCGCCGTCTGGGGACCCCTCGGCGACATCTGCGTCGGGTTCGCCATGGACGGGGACAACATGCTCGGCGGCTCTCTGCGCCTGCTGTTCGCCTTCTCGGCCGGACTGCTGCTTTCGCGTGTGTTCAAGCCCGTGCGGATTCGGGGCGCGTTCTGGATCTGCGCCCTGGCGATCGTGACGCTACTTTCCGTGCCGCGCATCGGGGGAAGCGAACATTTGTGGATGAACGGGCTGTACGACACCCTGTGCGCCGTAGTCCTCTTTCCGCTGCTCGTCTGTCTCGGGGCTTCGGGAAAGACGACGGACCGGGTGACGACCCGGGTCTGCAAATTTCTGGGGGATATTTCCTACCCGCTGTACATGGTGCACTACCCTTTCATCTACCTCTATTATGCCTGGGTCAAGAACGAAAACCTCACCTTCACGGAGTCCCTGCCCGGCGCCCTGGCGCTCGTCGCGGGTTCTGTGATATTGGCTTATCTCTGTCTGAAACTCTACGACGAGCCTGTGCGCCGGTTCCTGACCGACCGCTTTTTGCGCAGGGAGAAATAGACACTGTTTTTTAAGACCAAAAGAGGTGTGTGCAATGTTGACACACAGCTCTTAATATTTTATCTTTTTCATTTTCGCCAAAGTTTACAGTTCCTTCACGATAAATCGGAATGACCGAGCGATTCGGAAATGATGGCAATATTCACTCCCGAACGCTTCAAGACCGTTGCGAACGTGTGCCGAGCGACATAGGTAGTCAGTTCGATTTTCAGCCCCAATAATCGGCTCCACTCGTGCAGGGCCTTGTTCACGTGTTTCAGCACCTTGCGCACTCGGTCGTAAATCTGTTGCTCGGTCTTGTGTATGCGGCGGTCGAGTATCGGGAAAATATAATCTTCGTCCGCATGGTCGGATTTGGCGTATGGCGTATTTGCCGATAATCGCTTTCGACTGCTCCGAGAGGTGGCAGGTCATCTCCTTGCTGGTTTTGTGGCGGGCATAGTAGATTCTTTCCTCGTCCATGTCGCAGTAACGCAGGGTGGCGATGTCTTTGAAATTGATGCCTGCCGAGAGGTATGAAAACAGGAAAATGTCCCGTGCGAAATCCAGATAGGCCGAACCGTCGGCGAGTATCTCCGCCTGCATCAGCCGTTGCACCTCCTCCTTGCGGATGGCGCGTTTGCGGGTGGCTGTCCACAACCGTCCGATTTTGAATTGCAGAAACGGACTGTGCGGCGTGGTGAAAATCCCCTCGG
>NZ_MNQF01000065.1:0-19598 GCF_001915285.1 Alistipes sp. 56_sp_Nov_56_25 | reverse complement strand
TTTTTCATTAGGAACAGTTCGAAATCACGCAGGTAGCCGACCGTAATTTCGTCGAAACGGATATTGGTCGAGCGGAACTGTTGCAGGAGTGAGAACGTGACCTTGTGTTTCGATGCCGAGCCGATTTTACCCACCGATTCCAACTGTGCAATCGTGCGGCGGAAATATTCGGCTATCGTGCAATAGACCCTCCGTCCGTCGGTTTCCAGCACATTGTCCAGCGTTACGGGGACCTCCAACGCTTCAAGCCGTTTGACGCGCTTGTCGTATTTCTCGATTTGCTCGTAAATCCGTAGCTGAACGGCGGGATTCTGCGTTTTAAGCGTTTGGGTGTCGAAATCCCAATCGTCGGCGGGGATATTGATTCCCGTGCTTACATAGCGGCTGCGGCGATTGACGGTAAAACGCAGGTAGATGTTCGTGGTGCGATTTTGATTGATGCGGTCTTTTCTGCAAATGGCATTGATGCTGACACTCATAATGTTGCGACATTATGCAGACAAGCGCGAGCGGTGTTTTACCGCCGTAAAACATGGTTAAACAAAAGGCAAAACATTCTTCGGAAAACGGCGCGAAAAAGGCATTCTGGAGAGTTTTATTTCGCACCCGCAAAAAGAAAAACGAGCGATAATTCATTGATTATCACTCGTTTCCTTTGAGCGGAAAACGGGACTCGGACCCGCGACCTCAACCTTGGCAAGGTTGCGCTCTACCAACTGAGCTATTTCCGCAAAAGCATGTTTCGTAATTGCGAGTGCAAAGGTAACTAAAAAATTCGAAACTCCAAATTTTTCCAATGTATTCTGCAATTTTTTTTACGATATGCCTGCCGCCGGGAGCTTCTACGGGAGCTTCTATTTGAATATCCGTATGCGCTCTTCCCAGGGCTTGAAACTCTTTTCCTGCGGCTCTCCGCCCGGCGTTCCGAACGGCATCTGGGCGATCAGCCGCCACGCTGCGGGCAGATCCCATTGTTCGCGCACTTCTTTGTCGATGAGCGGGTTGTAATGCTGGAGCGACGCGCCGAACCCGGCGTCTTCGAGCATCGTCCATACCGCCAGCTGGTGCATGGCCGAGGTGTGCTCCGACCAGATCGGGAAATTGTCCGCATAGGTCGGGAACTGTTCCTGCAGTTTCCGCACGACGGTCGTATCCTCGTAGTAGAGCACCGTGCCGTATCCCGATGCGAAACTGCGGTCGATCTTCTGCTCCGTGGCGACGAACGCCTCTGCGGGAATGATGGCTTGCAGGGTCCGTTTCACGATCTCCCAGAACGCTTTGTGCTGTTCGTGCAACAGGAGCACCAGCCGTGTCGACTGCGAGTTGAAGGCCGACGGGATGTGTCGTATCGCAAAATGAATGATTTCCTCGATCTTTGCGTCGTCGATCGGGGATTCGGGGGTCAGTTCATAATAACTGCGCCGGTGTTGCAGCGCGTCTTTCAAATTTCTCTCCATAGTCGTTGGCATGTTATTGTATGCCCTTTCGCAAAAATAGCACAACTTTTGGAAAAATGTGCGGATTACAACGTGAAATAGTATCTTTGTAGCCATGAAAAACATGATCGAAACATTTTCCGCATTGGGCGCGCGCCTGCTCGGTTTCGGCGATGACGATGCGACGCGCGCGGTCATTGACTCCGCCTGCCGTGCCAACGGCTGGTTTACGCCCGCCGACATCCGTCGTGCGGTGCGCGCGATCGCCTGCGACATGCTGCAACGCGAAAAGCTCGAGGCGTGGCTGGCGGACTACCCTGCCCTTCCGGTTGCGGAGCCGCGGCGCGTGCTGGTCGTCATGGCCGGAAATATCCCGCTTGTTGGTTTTTTCGACCTGCTGTGCGTGCTTGTGAGCGGCCACGGTTGTCTCGTGAAGCCCTCCGCCAAGGATTCCGTGCTGATGGAACATGTCGTGGGGCTGCTGCGCGAAATCGACCCTTCCGCGCCGGTCCGCCTGTACGACGGAACGTCGCCCGTCGACGCCGTGATCGCCACCGGCAGCGACAACGCCAACCGCTATTTCCGGGCGCATTACGCCGGCATTCCCTCCCTGCTGCGGGGCAGCCGTCAGTCGGTAGCCGTGCTTTCGGGGCACGAGACGCCGGAACAGCTTGCCGGACTGGCCGACGACATCTGGGCCTATTCCGGGCTGGGGTGTCGCAGCGTGTCGCTGATTTTCGCGCCGGAAGGATATGAACCTGCGCTTCAAATACCGTCTGTAAACGATAAATATATAAACAATTACAGGCAACAGCGAGCCTTACTGGAAATGCAGGGACGGTCGTTTGTCGATCTGGGATGCGCCGTGGCTGTCGAGCAATGCGCCTTTCCGGCGGCGTTGAGCCGGATCGCCTATGCGCATTACGCGACGTTGGACGAAGTGGCCGCATGGCTTGCCGGGCATGACGGTGAACTGCAATGCGTCGTCACCGGGTGTCTCCCCCACAGCCGCCGCGCCGGTTTCGGCTGCGCACAGTCTCCGGCCCTGACCGATTATCCCGACGACCGCGACGTTCTTGCGTGGCTTGCGGCGTTGGATTGACAAAAAGTGTTATATTTGGTGTCGTAACGAAACAATATTCTAAAAATACTACTGCAATGTCGATGGTTTTCCGATTCCGGATGTTGAGCGACGAAAACGACAATTTCGTGCGCGATTATGAGGCGATGTACGACATGACGCTGCTCGATTTCCATGATTTCATCCTTCAGTCGCTTGAGTACGAGCCTTGTATGGCTTCGTTCTTCACGGCCGACGACCGCTGGGAGAAGCAGCGCGAATTTACGAGCGTGGAGATGGACGACGGCTCCGGGGACGCTCCCGCGGCGATGGAGAGCGTAACGCTCGGCCAGGTCATCCACAACCGCCGCGACCGTCTGATCTATCTCTTCGACATGTTCGGCGACCGTGCTTATTTTCTGGAACTTACCGGAACCTTCGAGGCCGAGAAGGGCGCTTCCTATCCGCGTGAAATCTATGCGCAGGCCGCTGCTCCCGACCAATACGATCCGTCGAAAACGCGCGCGGAGGACGATGACGGGTCGATTTTCGGCGAAGTGATGAGCGAATTCAGCGATTTCGAGGGCGACGATAATTACGACGATGAGTACTAAACGGCTGCTGGTCATCGTCGGGCCGACGGGTTCGGGCAAAACGGATTTGAGCATCCGTCTGGCCGGCCATTACGCCGCTCCGATCCTTTCGACCGATTCCCGGCAGGTTTACCGGGGGATGCCGATCGGCACGGCACAGCCCACTTTCGATCAGCTTCAAGCGGTTGAGCATCATTTTATTGCCTCGCACGATATAAAGGATTACTTGAGTTGCGGGGAATACGAGGTGCAGGCCCTTGCGCGGCTCGAAAAACTTTTTGCCGGCCACGATTACGTCGTTGCCGTCGGCGGCGCGGGGCTGTATGTCCGGGCGTTGTGCGAAGGCATGGACGACCTGCCGCAGGCCGACGAATCGCTGCGCGAGGAGATGGATCGCTGGCTGGCGGAGGAGGGACTCGGAGCGCTTGCCGAGAAGCTCCGGGAGCTGGACCCGGAGTATTACCGGATTGTCGACCTCAACAATCCGGCGCGTGTCGTGCGGGCATTGGAGGTATGCCTTCAAACCGGCATGCCCTACTCCCGGCAGCGTACCGGCATACGGCGAGCGCGTCCGTTCGAAATCGTGAAAATCGGCGTCGACCTGCCGCGCGAGGAGCTTTACGACCGCATCAACCGCCGGGTGGACCGGATGCTTGCCGACGGTCTGGAAGCCGAGGCGCGGGCGCTGTACCCCTACCGGGAACTGAATGCGTTGCAGACGGTCGGCTACCGCGAGTTTTTCGATTACTTCGACGGGTGTATCGGCTATGACGAGGCCGTGGAGCTGATCAAACGCAATTCGCGCCGCTATGCCAAGCGGCAGCTCACCTGGTTTCGCCGCGATCCGGAAATCCGCTGGTTCCGGCCCGACGACGATGCGGCGATGATAAATTACATAGATTTTGGCAAATCGTAAATATTTTCGTACTTTTGCCGGCGTCTTTCGGCGAAAGACTGCGCCCGGATGGTGGAATCGGTAGACACGCCGGACTTAAAATCCTGTGGCCAGTAATGGCCGTGCCGGTTCGACCCCGGCTCCGGGTACAAGTAAAATCGCTTAATTTGTTGATTATGACAGGTTAAGCGATTTCTAATTTTCGGGTTTTCCCCGCATTTTCCCCGCAGACAATTTTATCTTTTTGGAACGAAGTGTTAATGTATTACTGAATTTGACATTAAGGTATATAAAAAATGTAATAAATTCAGATTTTCACTATATTTGTCGCGTCAGATATCTATTGCAATATGAATTCAAAAGTATTATTTTCTGCCGTGTATCTGTTGGCGGCAGTACCGTCATCTGCACAAACGGATGCCCCTTGGTTTTTGTCCGCTTCCGATTCGCTATGCGGAGTCCGTCTGACAGAGATTTGTGCGGCAAGAGGTAAAATTCCCCCCCCCCTCCCGAAAAAAATCTGAAATAATCGTCGCCGTCATCGACGGCGGGTTCGATGTTTCGCATACGGCTCTTGCGGATTTCATCTGGACCAATCCACGCGAACAGGCTGCTAACGGCCGTGATGACGATAAAAACGGCTATGTAGACGACATTCACGGCTGGAATTTCCTCGGCAATGCTGTTGGAGAGAGTCTTCGAAGGGCCGGCACGGAACCTTTCCGGGAATACAAACGGCTTCGGCCTCGCTTCAAGGACGCTGATACAAGCCGCCTTACTCTTTCGGCAAAGGCCGAATATGCCTATTATAAGCAGATGGAACGGGCCGCCCGGCTCGATACCTACATCAAATTTACCGAATATCAGCGTATTCGTTCCGATGCTTTCCGCATTTGCGATTCATTGATGCGCCTGAAATACGGTGATCGAGAAACAACGGTCGCCGATTTTCAGCGTCTTGAATTGGCCGACACGACCGGGCTTGCGCTGCCTCTGTCGATTGCGGCTTCCACACCCGTTATGTTCACACCCGACATGCCGTGGCACGAAGCGCTGGAAAAGATCGACAGCGAATATCGTTTGTCCGCCGTACGTGTGGCCAGCCTCGATTCCCTGAATGACGATCCTCATATAAAATTGGGCAATCGCCCGGACGATTTCCGGAATTTCCGTTACGGAAACAATCTTATCGGCGACGATCCCTATCATGGGACGATGGTTGCCGGAGTGATTGCGGCGTGTGCGGCGACGGCCGGGGAGTTGCCGCGCCCGGTAAAGATCCTCTCCGTCCGTGCCATTCCCGAAGGCGATGAATACGACCGCGATGTAGCTGCGGCAATCCGTTATGCGGTGGATAACGGCGCAGAGGTGGTGAATATGAGTTTCGGCAAGTACCTATCGCCTCACCGGGATGAAGTACTGGCTGCGATGAAATATGCCCGGAGCAAGGACGTATTGCTGGTTATGGCCTCCGGCAACGACGGCGTCAATGTCGATGTCCGTCCGATATTTCCGACTTGCCGGGACACGAAAGGACGCCGTCTGGAAAACCAGATCGTCGTGGGGGCCTCGACGCCCGACGGACGGGTCGCTTCTTTCAGCAACTACGGAGCGGAAAATGTGGATCTGCTCGCCCCCGGAGAAAATGTACGATCGACCGCTCCCGAGGGCGGATACGATACGGCGCAGGGAACGAGTATCGCTGCGCCGATAGTTTCCGGTGTCGCAGCGGTCTTGCGGAGTTTCTATCCCGATCTTTCGGCTCGTGAGATACGGGAAATTCTGATTCGTACCGTTACGCATTTTCCGGCGGACGAGATGCCTGTTCCCGGGAAATCCGAAACTTCCCGCATGATCCAGGGGCGTCAGGTCTGTCTCGGTGGAGGGATTCTCAATGCGCAGGCGGCCATGAAAGAGGCGTCGAAAATCAGCAAATTCGGAGAGCGATGAAACGGTTGCTTGTATTTTTAACGGTATGGAGTCTTTATCCGCTCTGTGCTCAGGAATCCTATATGGCGCGGGCCGACCGCTTTTCGTCCGATTCGCTCGGTGGATTGATCCGTAACCAATATGTTTCGGTTCAGTGGATCGGCGAGGAGTGCCGTTGGTTCCATTATACGTCGGATGACGCCGATGCACGCCGTTATTGGTTGGTCGATATCCGCACCTGGCGGAAACGCCCGCTGTTCGACAGTTTCTCGATGACGCGGCAGTTGGCCGCATACGCCGATTCATCACGGATGCCGACCCCGAAGGAGTTACGGCTCTACGGCCTTGAATTCGATTCTTCCGATCCCCGCGGTTTTACGTTCGATTTCAATAAGCACCGGCTGCACTACGATGGCCGAAATGGCAAACTGAGCGAAAAGCCCCGGCAGGATGCTTCCCGCGGGAATCTTTTCTCGCGGGGCGACTATCGGCGCAGCTACTCCGCCGACAGCTCGTATTATGTTACGGCTGTCGGTCATGACCTCATGCTCTTTCGCGGAGATGGAAGCGACAGTGTACGGCTGACCCACGACGGGGAGCGCTATCATTCGTTCTCCACCGGCGGGAACAACGTCGTCGGGCCGGAGGCGCGCAGCTCCGCCATCGGCCGCTGGATGGGGAAAAGCCATTATTACCTGCTGGTGCGCGAAGACAAGCGCGAGGTGGAGGAGCTCACGCTGGTGGACAACCTCGCCCGACCGCGCCCCAAGGCTAAAAGCTACAAATTTCCCATGCCTGGCGATGAGCATGTCGTTCAATACGATGCCTGGCTGGTCGATGCCGACAGCATGTGCATTCGGAAACTCGACATCGCCCGCTGGCCCGATCAGAAAGTCGAAGTTCCCCGGTTCAGCATGATCGCTCATACGGACCGTTATGCCTGGCTCGTTAGTCGCAGCCGGACGTGCGACAGCGTGGAACTGTGCCGGGTCGATTTCGCGGCGCACCGTGTCGAGCCGATTATCCGCGAGGTGTGCAAACCGGCCCAGAATGACCAGCAATTTTGTTTCCATATCCTGAATGAAGGCCGCGATATCCTCTGGTGGTCGGAGCGAACGGGATACGGTCATTATTACCTGTACGATGGAAACGGACGCCTGCAAGGGGCCGTCACTTCGGGCGCATACGTCGCCGGAAAGATCGAACGTATCGATACGCTCGCCCGGACGATCGTCTACGAGGGTTACGGACGGGAACCGGGTGTCAATCCGCATTACCGCTTTTATTACAAAACCGGATTCAACGGCGGCGAGCCGGTTTTGCTCACTCCCGGAAACGGCGAACATTCGGTGGCATTCTCTCCCGACGGACGTTTCCTGACGGACACTTGGTCGCGTATGGATCGTGCCCCGCGGCATCAGGTCTGCGACATGAAAGGCCGCGGCCGTATCGAACTGGAGCCGTGCGACCTTTCGGAACTCTATGCCCGCGGATGGCACGAACCGGAAGTCGTCGAAGTGCTGGCTGCGGATTCCGTGACCCGGCTCTATGGCATCGTCTACCTTCCTTTCGACCGGGAACCCGGGCGGAAATACCCGATCATCAGCAATGTCTATCCCGGCCCCCATGTCGATCTGGTTCCGCAGGCCTTTACCTTGGATGACAACTACAATCAATCGCTCGCACAGCTGGGATTCGTCGTCATAAATTTCGCCTACCGCGGCAGCGGCCCCTGGCGCGGACGCGATTTCCATACGTTCGGCTACGGGAATCTGCGGGATTATGCTTTGGCCGACGACATGGCCGCGATCCGGCAGATTGCAGCCCGCTATCCTTGCGCCGATATTGAAAGAGTCGGAATTTACGGACATTCCGGAGGCGGTTTCATGACGGTCGCCGCCATGCTGAACCATCCGGAATTTTACAAGGTCGGGGTGGCTGCTTCGGGGAACCATGACAATAATATTTACTCCCAGTGGTGGGGCGAAACTTTCCACGGAGTAAAGCAGACCTGGGGGAAAGACGGGAAACCGCATTTCGAATGTCATATTCCGACCAACATCGAATTGGCCGACCGGCTGGCCGGACGGCTGCTGCTCATCACCGGAGACATGGACAACAATGTGCATCCGGCATCTACGGCCCGGCTGGCCGATGCGCTGATCCGGGCCCGCAAGCGTTTCGACATGACGGTCATTCCCGGAGCGGATCATGGTCTCGGGAACTCATATTATGTAAATCTGATCCGCTATTATTTTACGGAACATCTTCTCGGGTTGCCTCAGCAGGAGATCGATATAGTCAAACACAACTAATGGATAATGCGTATGAAGCAAACTTTAAGAAATTTTTTACCATTCGTATTTACGTCATTGTTACTTGTAACGATACTTCCTGCCGTCGCTGCTTCTGAGAGCGAGGGGAACAAACATCCGGTGTGGGGTACGGTCAAGGATACGAATGGTGTACCGCTTGTCGGTGTGTCCGTGGTTGTCGTAGGAACGCATTCCGGTGTGAATACTGATATTAAGGGTACGTTCCGGATCATAGTTGCCGACGGCGCTACGTTGCGATTCTCATACATTGGTTATGAACCGCAGGAACTCAAGATAAAGCCTGATCGGGTCGGTTATGATATAACGCTCAAGGAGCAGTCCACGGACATCGGACAAGTCGTCGTGACAGGCTTTGCCAAAACTGAGATTCGCAAAAGCACCGGTTCGGTTGCCGTGATTGAAGGAAAAGATCTCAAGACTTCGCCTTTGGAGGGAGTAGACAAACTGTTGCAGGGCAAACTGGCCGGAGTGAGCGTGCAATCCGTATCCGGCCGTCCGGGCGAAGCCGTGAAGATCCGCATTCGCGGAACGAGCACCATCACGGGCAATGCCGAACCGCTGTGGGTCATTGACGGCGTACCGATGCAGAAGGAGGTCCCGACACCTCCTGTTTCCAACACGCAGATTCGCTCCGGAGACTTTTCGAATATTTTTGCTACGGGCATCGGTGGGATCAATCCTAACGACATCGAGTCGATCTCCGTGTTGAAGGACGCTGCCGCTGCCGCAATTTACGGATCTCAGGCTGCCGGCGGTGTGATCGTGGTAACGACCAAACGCGGCAAGTCGGGACCTACGCACGTCAACTATTCGGGAACCGTATCCATTCAGACGCGGCCTGTACGGTCTGCCAATTTGATGAACTCACGCGAGAAACTGGCCTGGGAGCAGGAATTATGGGACGAATTTGCAGCTGCCGGTTATGCGAATAATCTTCAGGATGGCAAAAGTTACTATCCGGTTGTGGGTATCGTGGGCATGATTCGTTCGGGATACGGCAAATATAAGGGATTGAGCGTCGCAGAGCAGGATGCCAGGATTGCGGAACTGGGCAGCCATACGACAGACTGGTTCGAGGAACTGTTCCGGACGACAGTTTCCACAAGCCACTATCTCTCCATTTCGGGAGGTAATCCCAAAATGGCCTATTATCTCTCAATGGGATATGGTAACGATCAGGGCATTGTGTTGAAAAACTCGTACGACCGTTACAATTTCAACGGCAAGATCGATGTAACACCGAACAGAGTCGTATCGTTCGGTATCAGTACGGATTTCTCCTATCAGACATCCAAGGCACCGTCGAGCAATGTGGATATGTTCAAATACGCCTATTTCGCCAATCCCTATGAACGCCCTTATAACGACGACGGTTCCTATCGGGCTGACGAGACTTATTTTTCCTTGAGTGAAATCAATGGAAGCTATACGGTAGCGCTTCCCGAAAACGGATTCAACCTGATGCGGGAGATCAATGAGACTTCGGCCAAGAGTACCAGCGGAAACTTCACACTGACGGGAAATACGACGGTCAATATCACCAAGGATCTGAAGTTCGTGGGTCTGGCGTCGTTCTCCTATATTTCGGATCACGGGGAGAATATCAATGGAAAGAATACCTATGCGGCATGGATGGATCGGCCGTTCGAAAACAATACGACGACTTCGAAACGAATCTATGGTTCCATTTATCAGACTTCGACATACAATACCAATTATATGTTACGGGGACATTTCGCCTATGGACATACTTTCAACGAAATACATCGGCTCAATGTGTTGGCCGGAGCGCAGATCAGCCGGAATTACGCCAAGACGATTTTTACCAAACGTTACGGCTACGACCCCGTTACGGGCAACCACTCGACGCCGCTTTATCCTGCGAGCGGAAACAATTCGGTGATCGATTACGATAAACTTGTCAGTTTCGGGAAGACCCTCGATAATTCCACCGGGCAAGCTATTACGGAAAACGCTATGGCCTCGTTCTACGGTACGATCGACTATATCCTGCTCAACCGCTATGTTTTCAATGCCTCGGTAAGATCCGACGGATCGAATAATTTCGGCAGCAAGGAGCAGTTCAATGCTACCTGGTCGGCAGGTTTTTCTTGGAATATAGACGAAGAGTCGTGGATGAAAGGGAAAATCTCGGATGTGATCAGTTCGATGACGCTCCGTTTGGCCACAGGTTATACGGGCGGTGTCAATAAGTCGGTCTATCCGGTAATCATCATGAAATACGATAACACGTTTCGAATTTCCGATACGGATTCCTACCGGATGGGGACTATTTCGAATGCCCCGAATCCGCATCTGAGCTGGGAGAAGACCTGGGATATCAAAGCGGGTCTGGACATCGGATTTTTCAAGGATCGTTTGCGATTGCAGGTCGAAGCATACAACCGTAAAGGATACGATCTCGTGACTTCTTCGCGCGTGAATTCGGCAGTCGGATTTATTTCGCAGGGATATAATACATCCGAACAGGTGAACCGGGGAGTCGAGTTCACTTTGGGGGCGACGATTCTGCGTTATAAGGATTTTGCGTGGAATTTTACTGCCAATGCGGCTTACAATATGAACAAACTGACCAAATACGTGTCGCCCAACAGCGGTATCTATGGTCAGTATTATGTAGGTTATCCCCAGGGGATGATCATCACGGGCAAGAGTACGGGCATCGATCCATCGACGGGATTCTACAATTACGAACTGCGTCCCGATGCGAAAATAAACGAAGTCGCGGACTACCGGAACATGCAAAACTATCTTTTCTATGTAGGTACATCGACGGCTCCCTGGACGGGCGGGTTCAATACGTCCGTTCGTTACAAGGGGCTTACGCTCAGTATGAACGGTGTGTTTTCGTTGAACGGCAAAGTGCTGAACGATATCGTATCCCCCGCATCCTACAGTTCGGTGAGTGACCGGAATATGACCGGTGTGGATAAGGAGCCCATTCCCAACTCCAAATACGACCTTTATGTCAACCATCTCAATGTCGTGCGTGATGTAACCTATCGCTGGACTCCGGATAATCCTGTTACGGACGGTTATCCGCGTCTGATCGACATATACGGAGGGCGCCTTTACGATCAGAACGGCAATCTTATCGCCCAGAGTCTTCCTTCCGAATCAAGAGTTACGAACTGTCTGTTGCTGGAGAATGTTTCTTATTTGAAAATCAGTTCCCTGACATTGCTTTACGACCTTCCCGGCGCGTGGGTGAAGAAACTTCACATGCAAAATTGCAGCGTGTCGTTTACGATGAACAATCTGGCGACGTTCACGAATTACTCGGGGCTGGACCCTGAAACTCCCGGTGCGGTGTACCCGCAATGCCGCTCCTATTCGATCGGACTTTCGATCGGATTTTAATTCCGAAACGGTAATTTCAAAACAGAGAGTATGAAAAAGACATTCACAGTGATTGCACTCGTGTTATTAGCCGTATCCTGCAACCGCTATTTGGATATAAAACCTTACGGACAGACCATCCCCGAAACAGCCGAGGAATTTTCAGCGTTGCTCCATGCGCATCTCGACGAGATCGATTACGGAGAGGAGGTCGTGATGGGCGACGGATTGGAAATGGCCGATTTGGAGTGTTATGCCGATAACCTGGCTGCTAATCTGACTCAATATCCCGGAGGAAATTATATTTCGCTTTACATAGGAGAGCAACTTTCCGCTAAGCAAACTCTGTATACGAATCTTTATGCGGTGATTCGGGATTGCAACATCATAATCGGTTATCTCGAAGACCGGAGCAGCCGGCTCGGGATGGACGTGCTCGGTACGGCGTATGCCCTTCGCGGTATCTGCTATTATAATTTGCTGCGCAACTTCTGTCAGGCTTGCAATCCGGATAATCCGGGGCCTGGTGTACCGTTGGTTACAGAATTTGATATGGAGGCGAAGCCTACTCGCAGTACTTATAACCAGACCGTCAAACGGATCGAAGAGGATTTGAATAAAGCGATCGAATACGACATTCAGGATGAGATCTACCGCTTCAATTCCGATGTCGCCAAAGGCTATCTGGCCCGGCTCTATTTCTGGACACAGCAGTATCGTTTGGCAGCTCAGTATGCCTCGGAGTTATTGGAAAAATATCCGTTGCTCGATGCGGAACCTTACAAGGCGATGATCGGGGAACAGATGGCCAAGAGTGGCAACATGATCTTCAAGGCACAGATTTATGCTGGATCTTCGGAATCTACAGCGCTGACGAATTCAAAGAATTATTTGAAAAACAGACCTTGTTCCCGCCTGTTTTACGATCTTTTCGCCGAAAAGGAAAAAGATGTGCGTTTCACGCTGTCGATCGATGCCAAAAGACTGCCGGCTAAGAACCTGCTTTCCTGCCTGCGAAGCGCTGAATTGCAGTTGATTCTAGCTGAGAGTTACTATCATAGCGAAGAACCCGAAAAGGCCCTTGCTGCTTTGAACGAACTGCGACGAAAGCGCATTGCCGATGTCTCGGACTACACGATGCAGACTCTGCCTCCGGTCGATCACGACGATTTGATTCAGGTCGATGCCAAGGGAAATGCGCTGACTCCGCTGCTGTATGCTATTCATTGCGAACGCCGCAAGGAACTTTTCCTTGAAGGAGATCGCTGGTACGAACTCAAACGTAACGGATGTCCGGAATTCTGGGTCGCCAAGCAGGGACTGAAATACACGACTTATTCCTGGATGTATACTTTCCCGCTTTACGCTCCCGATATTCAATTGGTCGAGGGGTTGGAGCAAAATCCGGGGTACGATAAAATGGAATAAAAGAATCAGGATTATGAACAATACGATGAAAAGACGAATGATTGCGTTTGTCGCAGCGATTGCGGCTGTTGTGTCGCTGAGTGGCTGTGATGACAACTATGATGAGACGCCGCCTTTGGCTAAGGATTATTTGACGAAATACATTATGCCCGACGGTGTATTTCTCGGGAATGAGGATTGGGCGCAGATCGCAAGCGAAGAAGATGAATATGAAGCCTTTCTGGAAGGTTCGAAATAACTGTTGAACAAACCTTTATTAATTAAAACTTTGGTTATGAGAAAATTTTTATTTGCATTGCTCGCGGCGCCGCTGTTATTCGGCGCTTGTTCGGATGACAACGATGAATCGACGCCTACGCTTTCTTTTGCGAAGCCGGTGCTCGCGCTTTCGACAGGTTCTGTAACACTGGATCTGCAAGTCAGCGGTGTAGATTTATCATCGCTTGCGTCGCCCGTCACCGTTCCCGTTGCTTTCTCGGGTACGGCTGTCAAGGGTTCCGAGTATTCCGTATCGGCCGAACAATTCATATTGGGAGGTAACAATCAGTCGCTTTCGATTACGGTAACGGCTTTGGACAACTACGACGAAGCCAAGGAAATCGTCGCGACGTTGGGCTCGGTGGCTGACTTTATCCCCGGGAAAAATGCCACGGCGAAGATCAGTCTGGGAGTGAAAGGTAAAATTATGTATTCCTTCTCTGTCAAATCCATGACCATGGGTGAGACCGGTTCCGTTCAGTTGGATCTTTATACGGCTACGGGGGCAAAATATACTGCGGAGCAGGATATCGTCATTCCCATTGAGATCGCCGAAGGTTCGACGGCTGTCGAGAATACCAATTTTACGTTCGAGGGGGCTAAACAACTGGTTGTCGCTCAGGGTAAAAGTTCAGGTGCCATTACCCTTAAAGCCGGCACGCTGGAAACCGGAAAAGACAAGGTCGTTCTGAAAACCGGACTGGAGAACAACAAAGGATTCGTCCGGGGACAGTATAACGAGATTACCGTAACGATTTTCGGATCGTATTTCAGCAAACTGGAAGGTACATGGAAAATGAGTGCCGAAGGTAATTATGATCCTATGGAGTATGCCAATCTGAATGGAAGCAGTTCTGAATACGACAAACCTACGTTCGACGCCGATATGGCTGCTTTACCCGCATATAATGCAAAGGACCGGTTGATTTTCACGGAAGAGGGTCTTACGACCTCGCTTGAATCGACCTTGAAAAACTTCTTCCGGGAGAATTCGGGTATCTCGAATGGTGGCGAATTTACATTATACAGCATGTCGGGGAAAATTCCGGTTCAATTAATCCTTCTGGATAATGTAAATCGCTATTTTTCTGCAATAGAGCAGAGTCAAGATACAGAAGCTTATATTGGAGTCCGTTTTAAGGATGGAGATGCCAATAAAATGGAGATGTATTTTATTGATTTTGATTCAAAATCATTTTTGATTGATAAATTGTATTACGAAGAAAATAAACCGACCGCTCAATATTATCCTTATATTTCCTTTACATTCGAGCGAGAGACTGAATAAGTCAGCCTTTTTCGTTATAACAAGGGGCTGTCTAATAAGTCCCTGAAATTGAAATCACCCTCGTCAGAGCTTGTTCTGGCGAGGGTGAAATCATTAAACCGGACTTGTTAGATAGTCTCTTGTTATATTTATTTTACTTATGCTTTGTATTGATTTACCAGTGCTCTTAAAGTTTCTTCTCTTATAAGACCGACTGCTTTGGCAACAATTTTATTATTTTTAATAATTAGAGTGGTAGGTAATGTGTTTACACCGTATTTTGTTGCAATATCTTCTCCTGCTTGATCGATGTCAATACGTCCAAAATGACATTCTTTATTTGTATAATCATTTGCAACTTTTTCAAATATTAAGCGATACCTCTTACATGGACCATTCCATGGGGCTGTAAAATACATCACCAATACCCCAGGTCCCTCTGTTGACCAGAATTCAACTTCACCCTCGGTCAGGAGGTTAAATACGGCTACTCGTGTTTGTGCCAAAGGACTCATATTGCGAAATAATTCGAGTAATTGCGAATTTGTCAATGGTATTGACACGTGTTCGATTGTAGTGGTTTCGGCTTCTAAAAATGTTGACTGGTTTGCAAATTTCGGTTCTTCGACCTTGCAAGATACGAGGTATAGAATAATCCCTAACAATAAGACAAGTTTCTTCATAAATTGAAAAAATTAAAATAATTATTTGACTTTATAGCTTTCTATTAATTCTGTTAGTGCTTTTTCACTCAATATTTCCACAAAGGTAGCCACAACCTCTCCATTTTTAATTATAATAGTTGTAGGAATTTTAGCAACATTGAATAGTTCTGCCAGTTCTGGAGATTCATCCACATCAACTTCCAAGAAACGACATACACTGGCAGTGTATTTTTCTGATACTTTATGATAAATGGGCTTATACATTTTACATGGTCCACTCCATGTCGCTGTAAAACAGACAGCAACCAGAGAAGTATTCAAATAGCTCTTAAATTCTTCTAAACTGCTTACTAAAACAACCGCACGAGTCTGTACAGTAGTTAATGTGTTATACAACCCAATAATTTGTGCGTCGGTTAACGGAATACATACATGCTCAATGTTGGACTCTGTAGTCGTTAATTGAGAGTCGGCATTTTTCTCTATTTTACAAGAGGAAAAAAAATAGAGATTACCATAATAAAAGAAATAATTTTTTTCATAAAGCGTTAATTTTATTAACATTCTAAATGTATGAAAATAAAATGAAAAATACAATAGAATGGAAAAATATTTTTCCTGCCACCCAAAATCGATCCGAATACAAACTTTAACACAGTTTGATTTACGCCCCACCTACTGTTGAAATCGAGATTATTGAATCTGGAATTATTTTAATTTTGTTGTCGCAATATCTCAGCATCGTCGAGTAGTTTTTTCGCTTTCCGCTCCTTAACAGTCGCCTGCTCCAACCGTTCAGCCTGACGCCTTACGGCTTCTTCGTACCACTCGACTTGGTTTCGGACGGTATCGCGTATGGCCGTGTGCTGCTCATCCCTGAATATCGTTTCCAACTCCATAAGCTCCTTTTCCTTGATCTCACCACGCATTTTCACGTAGCGGTATTTCAGGTCGTTCGCAGCTAATAGCCGATTATTCTCTGAGATTCGGTAAATGAATGCGCCTTGGAGGAAAATACATCCCAGCATGGCGAACATCCTTAGAAATGTTTTCGAGGAATTGATGTCGAGCGTATAAGTATGTCGATGCTCCTGCACGGGCAGGGCGTCGGTTCTTTTCAATGCTTCGACGGCCTGCCCGACCTGCTCGATCAATGTATGCGTATGCTGGTTATCTTGATTGATTGTTCCCAGTTTACCAGCTAATTGCGCCAGCAGCGTGTTATATCTGTCGGTAAATTCCCGCTCCTGCTCGGTTTTTACTCCGGGCAAGGCCGTATGCCGTTGCAGGCGTTCGAGCAGCTGTGCGATCTGCCCCTGCGAGAGCTCTGCGGCCTCTATCAGCCGTTCGATCCGTTCCAGCTGTGCATTCTCCAGACCCATGGTTCCTACACTGCCTGCTTTGGCGTTTTTGATGGCTTTGACAAGCGTTTCCTTGAGGTCTTCGTACATTTCGATCGAGAGGTCCATCTTATTTTCGTCGTTCATGGTTTTCCGGTTTTAAGGTTATATTTTCATTTTGGCTCTTTTTTTCTGTTCTTCGAGTCTGCGTCGGTGTTCCATCGCAGCTATTGCCATCGCCTCGGCCGCGGCGTTGAGCAGCGCCGTGATTCGTGCGATATGCTCTTCGGGACTTTCTCCCGGCTTGCGCTGCAACTGCTCGGCCGACACTCCGCCGGGCGAATTGGCCGGCGGCAGCTGAATACCCCCGGCCTTTCCAAGGTTGACCGATAGTGGCTCTTCGCGCGTACTGCCGCCACTTCTGCCCATGTTGCCGAATAACCCTGCAAATGCCGAACGGTAATTGCCTGCCGCCGCCGAGAGGTTCCCGAAGAGCTCGGCCCGATGCAGCGCCTGCTGTTGCAGGTGGGTGAACCGGTTGTCGAGTTTCGTAAAGCTGAATGCCCTGTCGATCTTCGATCCGGAGAACTCGAAGCCGTTTTTCGAGAAGAGGATACCCTGCTTGCGGTCGGTATTTCCGCAATACTTGTAACGGACGCCGATGTCCTGTTCCTTTAATTTGCCTTCCAGTTCGTTCCAACTTTTGCTCTTGGGCAGACAGCCTTTGATCGCATCGTGGATTTCGTATCTGGTTTTGTCGGGTTCGCGCAACCGCTCCCGCCGTACGTCGTCCTTTCCCGGTGCGAGATACAATCCGTACTTCTCGGTCAGCTCCCGGCAGACCTTGGCGTTGCGGATCTTGATGTTCCTGTCCGATATGGTCTGCCCGTTGTTCCCGACCCGGTTGTAGACCAGATGGCAGTGCGGATGGGGCTGGTCGAGATGGCGCACCAATAGATACTGCGTATCGGTGATGCCCATCTTTTGCATATACTCCTTTGCGATCTGCGTCATCAGGGCGTCGGTCATCCGCGGGGCGTCTTTGGGTGAGAAAGACAAGGAGATATGGCCGACATTGTTTTTCAGCCGTGGGTTCAATAAGGTCTGGTCTTTGAAGTCCTGCACCATGTCCTTCACTTCCGGAGGCATAATGCCTTCGGCTTCCAAGATCCGGGATTCTTCTTTCATCACATAACCCACCGTCCCCGAAAAGGACGAAGCGGATATTACCTTACCGACCATCGCATATCTGCTTCAGGAGTTTTTCGATAGCCGTGACGATCGCATCCAGTTGTTCGCGGGTGATCCGTGCTCTTACCGTTCCTCGGTCGATCAGCTGGCGCAGGACTTCGGCAGGCGGTTGTCCTGCTTCGCGGCAGAGGGCCGAAAAGCGGAGTTTCCGTTCGGGGCTGAGCCGCGTGCTGACGACGTATTTGCGGATGCGGCCGATACTGACTTTCGGGCGTCCGCCCTGTTTGCTGTATGTTTTCTTTGGTGTTTCCATGATAAGTGGTTAAGCATTTTTTGTTCAGACCAGCGGGATTTTACGCCGACCAGCGGGGAAGGCGCAGTTTTCGTCTACGAAAACACAACCTTGCCTTCCTTAAATCTTTACCCCTTTCCGACACGGTGGTTCAATTTCCGCCCTTTCCGCTTTCAGAGCTTGCAGATTATTCCGACAAGAGTGATCTTGCTTATCGGATATAGTTTTCGTGGTCTTAGGTCGGTCTTTTATGCGGGCGATCAGATAGTCGTTTACGTCCTTGTGCCCGCTGTAAAAACTGCTTTGGTCGATTACCTCGCTGCGGGGGCAAAGACGGATCAGATCGGAGGTCGTTTTACGCCCGGCTTCGTCGTTGTCAAAGAAGGCGTGAATCACCGGATGCCGGGAGAGAAACGGAACGGCTTTGGGCAGGTTGACGACCGAGTTCAGAACCGCGGCGTCGATGCGCAGTCGTTCGGGATGTTTCAGCGAAAGATAAGCGAGAAAATCCATAAATCCCTCGAAAGCGATCACCGTGTCGGAACGGTTGTCGAGGGTGGTGATATGTTTGGGCGAGGAGCCGCCTTTGAACCGCTCGGAGCGGAGCTCCCACCCTCCGGCATCGTTGCGGAACCCGACGGCGAAAAAGGCGCGGCCGTTTACCTCGTAGCGGACCTCGCGGCAGAATGCCGCGGCGACTGACGGGACGATGCCGCGCGAGGCGAGATAACCGACCAATGCCGGATGCCGGAGCGAAGCGTCGGAGAGGATGCGGAGCGTGGGGACAGTGGCCGAACACACGACCGGCGATACCCCGCCAACGCCAAGAGGCTCACCAATACCCGGTGAAAGAGAAGCAATCCCTGTGTCTCCTTTTTCACCGTTTTGCAGCCGTCGGACCGCTTCGCGGCTGTCGCACCGCTCCAACCGCATTACGAGGGTGCGCAATGTGCCGCCTTCGCCCAGTCCGAAGTCGTACCAAAGATTTCGCACGTAGTCCACTTTGAAACTCGGTGTACGCTCTTCACGCAAAGGGGAAAGATACATGCCGTAGCCGTTGCGTTCGTATTTGGGCAGAATGCCCCGCCGTGCGAGGAATTGCCTGATGCTGATATTTTTCAGATCATTCATAATGTTTGTTTTTCGAAGTTTAGCGATATTGCCTTACTACCTACTACATTTGCGTAATCGCTTGATAAACAATTTGCTATGCGCAGTAGTGAAGTGCATGGCAGCTTACTACCGTAGTAATTGACGTAGTGGCGTAGTAAGATGTCGTAAGGTGTGTATTTTGTATTCTGCTACACGTCTGCTTGTTCTTTTTCAATGTTTTGCAGCTGTGTGTAGTAGCGTAGTAACTACAGTCCGTAAGAGACGAAAGGATTGGGTGTGATCTTCTCGATGGCCCAGCCGTAGATGGGATTTCCGTTGACACGTTTCGAACGTCGTTCGAACCCGGCCTTGCGCAAGGCTTCGCCCATGCGTTTCTCGGAGAGGTTCAGCGACGAATAGCTGCGCAGATAGTCCAGAATCTCCACGGTGGTCATA
>NZ_MNQF01000036.1:0-12859 GCF_001915285.1 Alistipes sp. 56_sp_Nov_56_25 | reverse complement strand
GCATCAAATATGTGTTCAAAAGTTTTGAATGGTCATATCATACTGACAGACACCAGTATTACAACGATTTTAGCACCCGAAATGACCTATACGCCTAATTCTCAAACCTCAACCTTTTAACCAAAATTAGCCTTATGAAAAGACAATTCTTATTCGCAGCCTGCACCTTGTTCGCTGCATCCGCATTGTTGATGACCTCGTGCCAGCAGGCCGAGGAACCCATCGCAAACGACCCGACCGATCAGGCCGGCCCGATGACCCGCGCGGCAACGCTCGGCAACTTCTACCGCGTTGTTTACGTGGAAGTAAACGACGTCAATCCTCTCAACGCAGGAGAATATCTCCTGTCGGACGGCACTCCGTTCTTTACGCACGTCATTCTCTTTGCATCCAACATCCGCGGCGACGCATCGGGCAACGTTCACAACTACAACAACCCGAACAACGCCGCAATTCTCGCAAATCCGTCAACCTACATTGCTCCGCTTCAAGCCAAGGGCATCAAGGTGATTATGGGCAACCTCGGCGACCACACCGGAGCCGGCTTTGCAAATCTTACCGCAGCACAAATCGGCACTTACACGGATGATCTGGTTGCCTACGACAATATCGTAGACGGCTACGATTTCGACGACGAATGGGCGGAGTACGGAACCCGCGGCTATCCCTATGCTAACAGCACTTCGTACAGCAACATGATTATCGCGCTGGCAGGCAAGACCAACAAGTCGATCAGCGTATTCGATTGGGGTAACACCGGTACGCTCTCATCCACGGCTATCAGCCATCTCGATTGGGGCTGCCAGGGTTCGCTGAACGGCTATGGGTTCAATTCGTCGTTCGCGGCTAGCAAATACCTGCCGCTGTTCGTAAACCTGACCAGTCCGCTTTCGGACACCGCAATCAGATCTCGCACAACGCAGGCCAAGAACGCCGATGCACGTGGTATCTGTTTCTTCAACCTGCCGATGTCGCCCTATCGCCTTTCGTCGTTTAACGCAGCAGCCCAGGCTTTCGGTGAAACCGTTACGCACACCGGAACGACCTACACGAAAGACTATGGCAATTAATGTTTTACGCAAAATGAGAAGAAATAGGTTGTGATTAAAGTGTCCGCGCACCGCGAAAGTGGTGTGCGGTTTTTCATCCTAAACGAACTACGACTATGAAAAGAATGATAATAGCGTGTATGCTGTTCGCAGCAGCGGCATACACTTTTACAGCCTGCAATAGCGCAGAAGAACCCGTCATAGCCCAACCGGACGGACAAACTACCCCCATGACCCGCGCGGCGACAATAGAAAACTTCGCCCGGCATCTGATCGTGGAAGTCAACGACGTAAATATCCTCAATGCCGGAGAGTATTACCTTTCCAACGGCGAACCGTTCTTTACCCATGTGGTGATCTATTCGTCCAACATCCGTGGAGATGCCAACGGGAATGTTTATGCCTACAACAATCCCAATAACGCAGCTATTCTCGCCGATCCCGACAAATATATCAAACCGCTCCAGGCAAAAGGTATCAAAGTCCTGCTCGGCTATCTGGGCGACCATACCGGAGCCGGGTTCGCAAACCTCACGAATCAACAAGCAGAATCGTTCTGCAACCAGATTATCGAGGTCGGGGAGGCCGCCGGTGTGGACGGCTATTTCCTCGACGATGAATGGTCGGAATACGGAACCCGCGGCTGGCCACCGGCAAATTCAACCTCATTCAGCAATGTTATTCTGAAATTGCGAAACAAAACCGACAAAATAATTACCCTGCTGGATTGGGGAAATACCAATACGCTTTCACCCGAAGCCGTAGCATGTATCGACCTGACGCACCAAGGTTCATTGAACGGTTATTACCTATCTTCAATGTTCCCGGTATCACACTATCTTCCGTTCAGTATAGATTTAAGAGGCCCATTAAGTGATAGTGCGGTCAAAGTTCGCACGATACAATCAATGCGAGCCAATGCCGGGGGTATCGGTATTTATGATTTGCGTATGGAACCTACGCGCCTTTCAACATTCAATGCCGTAGCGTGGGCATTCGACCTGACCTGTACACATACCGGAGTAACTTACCCCAAAGATTACGGCAACTGACCGTAATTACACCCCGGAAACAATGCACGTGAAGAAAATAGGAGAAGAACGGCAAAGATAGCCGTCCTTTCTTGTTATCATTGGCTTTTAAAATCACTCTGACACATTTTTATATTATTCGAGCCATGCACGAAAAAAATTCAGTCCTCAAACATATCACAGGTATTTGAAATTCAACAAATAAAAGCTATATTTGTTATACTGCTTTCTCTTTTTCATAAAACTTGTAACGTATGAATCTCAAAAGAAAATATGTGTTCGTGTACTTCAATAGAATTGAACTATGCAGCACACCGGAACAAGCTATCTATTTCATCAATTCCCTTATAAATCCGAGAAGTGCGAAACAACTGAAATGCAGCGAAACAGCAGAGTGTCGGATATACGCTATTTTCTTTGGCGAAATCGTGGGAAACGAAGCCGGAACCGTCGATTATTTCATTTATAAAACCAAAAAATATTCGGGATTGAACATGCTCCAAACAACGGGCACAGGTTCAACGCACATAAACTATTACCCGGCATTGGCCGACACTCTGGAAGAACACAACCGGCTTTATCAGACACAACTCGAAAAAATAAATCTGGAACGATTCGAACAGAATAAGGAATTAGTAAACAAGCGTCGGCAGGAGTTATCCGAAATCCGGGAGGGAATATATGCTGTACGATATTATTTCTATTTGACAGTATACACGAATGAACGCGGCACGATCAAAGGAATAGAATTGTATAAGGGAAACTTTTTTGCCAAAAGTGGCTACGATGCTTATGAAAAAATGGTGGAATATCTTACTAATAAATATAAATACAATCCTCGTGTAGCCCATCTCCGGCTACCCCGTGCCGAATGTGGTGATTTTCAATTTGAATATATTAAATACCACCTCGATTATGCGCTATGACAAATCAACGGCAATATTCAAAGGGCAACAAACGAATAAAGAGGGCTTTAAACAACATGAGCCCGGTGCAGTACCGAACTCATGCTATCTAAATTAATATTAATCCGGCCAATCTTTGGGGTGCACTTCATACCGGCCGCCTTTTCCCTTACATTTCACTTTCAAACTCGATCTGCAATTCCCGTGTCTGGCCGAAGTTATCCATGACGATGAATTTCAACGTTGAATTTTTGTCCGACGTGCTGCGGTAGTAGAGCGTGAAAACCCCGTCCTGCAGGTCGGCAATATCATCCAGAGCGCAGAACTCCCGGTTTACCAGCCGTGTATTGCGGGTGTCGTAAACGATGCCCTCGCCCTCGATCTGAACGTAACCGATTGAAAACTCCGCATCGGCATAAAATCCCTCACGGGTTAGGTAGAAACGAATTTCGACAGGCTCCCCCGGCTTGATGGTCTTTTGCAGATACCAGGTCGTTATGCCGAAATCATAGGCTTGCTGCACGTCGATCTTATCGTTACACGAGAACAACGACAGCAGCGCGGCAAAGATGCCGCAGATTTTTATTTTTCGCATAGCTATTTATTTTATTTATTATATCCCTTGAAAACTACTACCATGCTCGGAAACGGTGCGGGATTATTCTGACCTCCGAATTTCAGACGCCCCTTAATAAACCGTATTTCTGTTGCCCGGTGGTAAATAAAATCGTGGAAATAGCGCGTATCCGTGCGGGCCGGAATCAGCATTACGACGATTGTTCCCGGTTGTTTCGCTTCCTGCCAGCACTTGATAACCCACGCCGCAATATTACGGCCGTAAGGAGGATTACAAAACACCGTTTCGCCCTTTCAGGTTTGTAATAATCCGTTTGTCTGCTCTGTATAGTATTTCTTGCACTTTGCATTTTCAGGACTTGCACAAGGATCGAGTGTGAAGTGAAATTCCGCGTCGAGCGCATTGAAAAAATCCATAGGCGTAGCCCAGTCCATCCGAACGGATGAAAACATTGTTTTTCTTGTTTCTTCTTTCATAAATTGAATATAATAAATTACAAAAATGTCGTTTGTTTGATTCTCGCAGCTACCTTTTCCACAATCGGCGGGCTGACGGCGTTGCCCAGCAACGAATACCGTTGCGTGCGGGAAATCTCCCGCACCTCTCCGTCATAGACGCCATAGCGCGTAAAACCGTCCGCAAAGCCCTGCAACCGCTCGCACTCCGTTTCTGTCAGCAACCGCAGCCGCCCCTCATGGATAGCTTCCAATGTCCCGTCGAATTGTTCGCCCCGCTGGAGTTGCAATACATAGGTAATCCAATTCGAGGTTTGTCCGTAGGTCTTTACAAGCGTACCACAACAATCTTTATCCTCCGGTCCATCTTCTGCCTCTTTTTCAGACGAGAAAACACTTTCGCAGACAGGAAATACTTTGTCCCGGCATTTTTCTGCAAGACGCCCGACAAGGTAGATTCTCTCCCGATTTTGGGGTAATATCCATGCAGTATTAAGCAGTTGCCATTCGATCTGATAAACCCCAATGTCGGCAAGGGCCTTGACGATAGCCCAAAAATCCCGGCAATGTCGTTCGAAGAGGACGCCCTTAACATTTTCCCAGATAAAAATGTCAGGTCTAAAGTAGTCAATGGCCTTAATCGCGTACCGTATGAGTGAACTTTCTGCTCCTTGCAATCCAAGGCCGTTTCCAGCAGCGCTGAAATTCTGGCAAGGCGATCCGAAAGTGATAATATCGGGACGTTCAATGGAAGTTCCTGTAATGTCGCAGACTGATCCGACGTGTTGTGCATGTGGAAAATTGTGTTTGAAGTTAGCAACGGCATGACGGTCTATCTCCGAAAAATAGACCTTATCAAAGGTAAATCCCGCTTGCCGAAGCCCCAGCGAGAAACCCCCGATGCCTGAAAATAATTCCAGTAGATTCATGCGCGGTTAATTGATGATGAATTTGAACCCGAACCCGATCTGCGTGTGAAAGGTCCCGACCGTGGACCCGGCCAGCACCCGCTCCCGGACGCTCACCAAGAACACGACCTTATCGCACAGATAAGTTTCGACTTCGGCCGTAAGCGCCCCGCCGTACAGGAAACAATCGGCATCCCGGAGCCTTGCCCCGTCATGCAGTAGTTTGTTGCCCCAATTCGATGATTCGTACCCGGCAAGCGCCGAGAACCCCACCGACAGCACGACGTTCCGGCCCCGGTCTGCGGTAAGCGGAACGAAATATCCGGCTTCGCCCGTGAACTGCGCTTTGGGCACGACCTCGCCTCGGTAAGTGTAATCCTTTTGCAGATATTCCAGCCCCAGGAGCCAGCGCGTCGAATTGCGGTTGTATCTGGAGAACGCAACACTACCGTAGAAGTTGGCCCGCCGTCCGGCTTTCACGAACGAAAAACCGTCCACCCAGCCCGCCGTGATTTGGATTCCCTTTTGTTTGGGAAGCCCCCGCTGCGCGTGTGCCTGGCCGGGCCACAGCCCGAAAAGGCACACCGCCGCGAGTGCTATGATGATGTACTTTCGCATGACTACCGGGTTTTCAGATCGTTAATGAGTTTCGCTCCGACCAGTTCCCCATTAGCGATGTTGAACGACTGATGCCGTCCGCCGCCCTTTTCGAAGATTTCGACCGTCAGCACCTTGTCGTCCGGAAGCGTCATTTTCGGGAATACGAACACGTTGCGAACGGTCGCTTTTCCGTCCACGGTGTTCTGCTGGCTGAACACCCGCACCGGATTCACATAGGTTTCCTGAACAGCCGTTCGTTTGGCGACTTTCTTATCCACGACCTTGAAACGGATGAAATCTATGTCGTAGGACACATTCGACATGTTACGCACGGCGATATGGAAATACATGAGGTCCTTGTGAATGTAGACCCCTTTCAGGAGGGTTTGAATCCCGAACTGTTTGGAGCCGACGGACTTAATGTCCGCAGCGTTTTTCTTGTAGATAGAATACATGATTCGATTTACCAGCACGGGTGTTTCGCCGCCCAACTCCGAGAGCCTGACGAACAGGCGGTCGTTGGCATACTCCGCCGTAGGGTTCTTGCGCAGCCAATCGTCCATTTCCACGGATAGCTGCCCCGGCTCGTCGGCGTAGGTTACATTGAACGTGTAGAAACACCCGTCGGCGGTTATGACCGAGAAATTCGTTTCGCCCGGAAATCCCGCGACGGCGGATTTGATGCGCACGACATTTTCCGCGCCGCTGGCACGGCCCGCGATGATGTCGTTGCTGCCCAGATCGACATACTGCACAGCCGCCGGAAACAGGACATGCACGGTTTTGTTATACGTTACTTCGATGTCGTAAGGTGCGACAATTTGATTCGTGGAAAAGGTTTTGTTTTCAGCCGCACCTTGTGCGAAGCTGCCGAGCGACAGGCCCACGGCTGCCGCGAATGTCATAATAAGATTTTTCATGTTTGCTTTACTCTTTTGAAATTAATAATAACTGATAACCTGCTTTGAGGTTGATTTTTACCTCCCGCATCTTTGCGTTCAGGTATTGACTGCCCGCGGACATTGCACCCCGCACAAGGTCCATTGCGGCCTGCTGCCCGGCGTTGTGCGTAACCGATATGCTCGATATGCCCGACGAACCGACGCTTGCCACGGCTTCTTTGGCCGCTTCGTGCTCTAACGAGGTCGGGATATTAAGCCCCGGTTGTCCGTCCGTGTCGTGCGCCGTGAGTTGTACGGGGATGATGTTGCCCCCGCTTTCGATGCTTTTCACGGTGATAGAAAGCCGCTGCCCCTCGATGCCCGCCACGCCGAACACGACCGTATTCGTCGGCAGGACATAGCGTGCAACCTGCATTGGCTCCAGCAGCCGCAGCCGGACAACGGCCCCCGCCGTTATGACCTGATCGGCGTCAATAGCCGCGCGGATTGCGTTGCGGTTCTCCGCGACACCCTCTCCGACGGCGGTGTTGAATCCGTAGTTGCGGGGCTTGCCGTATTGCGCCATGAACGCCGAATCGCTCACAGGCTGCGACAATCCCGAAACTGTTCCGTCCGCCGTGCGGTGCGCTCATGCCGCGCGGTCTTTCGACTTCTCGGAGGTCGTCCCCGGTTGCGGTTGCGCCTGCGGCTGGCCGCCCAGATACTTGGACGCAAGGGCATAGCTGCGTTCCATGTAGTCCAGCGGGTCGGGCTTTTTGCGTGACTGTTCCAGTTCGGCGGAGAGTTCCGCGACCTGCTTTTTCAAAGCCGCGATCTGCGGGTCGGGCCGTGGCGTGGCATAAAACGAGTTCATTTCCCGCGTCAGGTCCCGGTAGGTGTTGCGCGACTGCGCGATCTGGTCGGGCTGGGCCTGTTCACGCTTCGGGGCCTGCACCGTATCGCCCGACAGCGAGAAAGTACTTTCGGCCAGCGTCCGCACACGGGCGTCGTGCTGTTCGTTCATCTGCTCGCGCTCCATCGCTTTCTGCTTGTTGCCCTCGATATTCTGTGTCCGGCCGTCCGGGATGTTGAAATTCAACCCGCCGACCGTGGCGGGGGCTTGCTCCCCGCTGCCGCCGAAGATCAGGTACAGGCACAGCACGAACGGCAGGCACAGCAGCGCAATGACGAGATATTTGTTTTTCTGCGGGGCGGATTGTCCGCCCGGATTCTTGGTCTTACCTAACATAGTTTACGGTTTTAATGGTACTGATACTTCGATGTGTTGTGCAGGCAGCGGTTCGGAGTGCCCCGAAAGGCTGCTGACGATCATCCATATATCCACGGCTGCGAACAGCAGCAGCGCGGTAAGGACGATATACAACCGCTGGCGCGGCGTGCGTTGCTCCAGATAGTTCTTCAGATGCTCCAGCGCCCGGTCTTTCACCTCGCACAGAGGTTTGAGAATGTGCTTACCTATCATAGCGTCCGAGGTCTTTATTCTCCAATACCGTGAATCGTTCGATAATGAACCCCTGCGGGTTGTTGTCCGAACGAACGGTGTTGATAAGCTGGCACGAGGTGACAAGGCTGCGCTCGGTGATATAGCTTTCGCGGATGATCTGCTGCCGGGCATAGGTTCGAAGTTCATAGGGATAGTCGTTGAAGTTCCCGGCGATGCTGTCTACCACAATGCGCTGGCTGACGTTGCCCGCGATCAGGCGATTGAAGAACCCCTTTTCCGAGAGGTCCCGGTAGTACGCAATCGCCGACTTGTCGGCCAGCATCATGGCACGGTTGACGTTGCTTTCGATGGCCGCCTTATCCGGGGCGAGCGTGAAGAACAGTTCGTGAAACCGTTTGACATGCTCGCGGGCTTCGACGGGGCGGTTTTGCCAAAGGTCCTGCGACAGGGCCAGCATCAGGCTTTTGCCGTTGTCCAGCACGTAAATCTTCTGACGCTGCTTTTCAGCGAAGCTGTACGACCTCCATACGGCGACGACCGTAATCAGGGCACACAACCCCAGAAACGCCATCGAATAACGACGTAACTGCTGGTAGGCTGTTTCGATGTTTTTTAATGCTTTAAATTCCATGTTTTACAAGTGTTATTATTTCATCAGTCCCCCGGACACATTGCCCGTGGCGGCTCCGGCAGCTCCGGCGGCGACGTTTGTAGCTCCGCCGAAAACACCCGTAACCTTTTTGTTGTAGGCCCCGGTCCCTGCGGACTGCACAATCCAGCTTGCAACGGTCGGAATCGTGAAATAGCCGATAATCGAGATAAGCAGGAAAATCAGGTAGACCGAGTTTGCCGAATCCGGCAGGAACGAGTGTTCGCCGATCAATTCGATGTCCCGGTCGAGCGACAAAACCTGAATCTTCGCAAGCATGGCGCTGAACAGGTCGGCGATAGGCAACCAAAGATAGACCGAGATATAGCGCGAAAACCAATAGGTCAAGGTCGATTGAAATCCGTCGTAGATGCTGATTGCAAAAGCAATCGGCCCCAGAATCGTAAGGATCACCAGATAGAATGTTCGCAGGGTGTCGATCACCAATGCCGCAGCCCCGAACAGGATTTCCAACAGCCACCGGAATAATTGAAGCACCCAATATTTCGTACTGAAAATATGCGTTACCTCATACAGCGTATCCATGACACTTTGCGTAGGAACATCCAGCCCCAGCGCCCGCAATTCGGCGTCGTAATCCTCGTTCGGGTCTATTACGCCGTATGTCTTGCGGCGTACAGCTTCCTCCCATTCCAAACGGTCTTTCTTCTTTTGAAGTTCTTTCATATCCAGCAGTTGATCTTTCAGGATATGATTCGTGCCGACGACCAGCGGTTTTAAAATTCCATTGATCGAATTGACGACGATAGGACGAAATCCGATAATACACAAGCCGATAACGAACGGCCGCAGCAGACTGAATACGTCGATGGCATCGGCCCGCGCAAGGGCCTGCCAGACCCGGTAGCTGATATACAGCAGCGCACCCAATCCGGCGACGGCCGTAGCGAACGTGGCAATATCGTCCGTTAGGGGCGTCATCTGGTCGTAGAGGTTGCGAAGAATTTTATGCAGGCTGGTGAAATGAATATCCATCCCGTCAGATAAAGGCATTACCATAGCTACCAATATTTTTCGTCCGCCGAACCGTATAAATCCAACACCCGCTGCGTATCGTTTTTCCGCTGCGAACGCAGGTACGAAACGGAGATGTTTTTGCGCGTGTAGTAGACCATCAGATCGCGCGTGTGCGTGAGTTCGCCGTGCGCTTGGTCGATGCGGTCCAGTCGTTCCTTATCGGTCATGGAGTAATCCGTCGGATTGACGATTTCTTTCAGGTCTTTCAGGGAGTTCATGCCCCTTTCCAGAAGTTTATTATACCCCGCGGCAATGGCCGAAAGTTCCTGCGACGAAAAATTGTCGTCCGTGAGCATTTTGTCGTAACTTGTTACGTAGATGTCCGAGAGTTCCCCGACCAGTAGAATGGACTGCTGCACCTTACGGGCATCCCGGACAAGGTGCGTAACATTGCGCAGGCGGTCATAATACTCCTTGCCCTGACGGTAGATTTTCATGGTTTCCTTGAAGTTGCCGATCATATTCTCCGCCGTGGTCGAAGTCTGCACCAGCTCCGTAACGGAATTGACAATGCTTTGCGTAATGTTGGCCGCATCCGTCACCGGAATCTGCGCCCGCGCCACTCCCGACAGGAGCAGCGCGGAGAGAAAGGATAAAAGGATTCTGCGCATGGCTATCCGAAAATTTGATCGTCCCGCAGGAATGTCCCGTAGCCGGGAAACGTAATGCTGTCATGCAGCGGGTTCGTGGTGATCGTATGCTCCACACCGTCGTAACAGGCTTTCAGCATGTCGCCGTCCACGCGGACAAAGACCCGCAGCAGGCGCGTCCGCTTGCGGTTCAGCGGCGGGGCGTAAATTGCCGCATTGAATCCCTCCGGCAGCTTGGAGATAATAAGTCCCCGGTTAAGGTCCGGGGTCGTCCAACCGCCGCAGATGTAATCCCTGCGGATTTCCGCACGGCTCACCCGCACGTCGTCGGCGACGGCGGCAAGGCTTTCGGCAGCATGGCGAAGCGTCGCCGAAAGATGTTCTATGGCCGATTCGATTGCTCTTTTTTTCTTACTCTTAAACATAATTTTAATTTTTAGGTTCGTGTTTTTCTTTGTTTTCGGCGAGTTGTTTGATCGCCAGTTCGATGTCCCCGTCCAGCTTGTCGGTGAGCGTGAACAATTCCATTTTCTCCCTTTCTTCCGTGGTGTAGGTGTAGTACTCGGCCGCGCTGACCTCCGTAGCGTAGACCGCAGACTGAACGCCGCCCATTCCTATCCAGACCTCCTTATACTTGCGCTTCGGGTCGTTCGCAAGGTTGATAGACAAGATTTGCGATTTCTCCTTATCGGTCAGCCCCAGCAGGTTTTGGATTGCGTCGAACTTATTCATGTACTTGCGCATGTCCAGCAGGATTTTCGTGTCGGAGTTGTTGATGATCGCCTCCTTTACAATCGGCGAGGAAACAATATCGTCGATCTCTTGTGTTACGACGAGGATTTCGCCGAAAAATTTGCGAATCGTTTTGAATAAATACTTGATGTACTGGCTCATAGATGCGCTTGTCAGGGCTTTCCAACATTCTTCGATCACGATCAGTTTGCGAACGCCTTGCAGCCGTCGCATTTTGGAAATAAAACACTCCATGATAATCAGCGTCGTAACGGGCAACAGTATCGGGTGATCCTTGATATTGTCCAGTTCGAACACGATAAAGCGTTTGTTCAGCAGGTCGATGTTCTGTTCCGAGTTGAGCAGGTAATCGTATTCGCCGCCCTTATAGTAGGGTTCCAAGACGTTCAGGAAATTCTCGATGTCGAAATCCTTTTCCCGGACACGCTTGCGTTCGAGCAATCCGCGATACTCTTTGTCGATAAATTCGTAGAACGTGTCGAACGACGGGCGCAGGTCGTCACGGTTCTGGATTTGCTGAATATACAGGCTCACAGCGTTTGACAGCGCGACTTCCTCGGAGCGGCGCGGAGGTTCATTGTCCCGTTTCCACAGGGTAAGAATCAGCGTCTTGATACTTTCGCGCTTCTCAACGTCGTAGATATTATCGTCGCTGAAAAACGGGTTGAAACTGATCGGATTGTCCTCGGTATAGGTAAAATAAATTCCGTCCTGACCGCCCGTGCGATGGTTGATTAATGCACACAGCCCTTTGTAGCTGTTTCCCACATCGACCAGGACAACGTGTGTGCCCTGTTCGTAGTACTGACGAACCAAGTGATTGACAAAGAAAGATTTGCCACCTCCCGATCCTGAAATGACGATACGATTCCTGTTGCAGATTACACCCCGTTTCATCGGCTCGTCGGATATGTCCAGATGCAGGGGTTTACCCGTAATCCGGTCCACCATTTTTATTCCGAACGGCGACGGCGAATCCCGGTAATTCGTTTCCTCCACGAAAAAGCACAGGGCTTGTTCCAGGTAGGTATAGAAACTTTCCTCTGCCGGGAAGTCACTTTCGTTGCCGGGAATCCCTGCCCAGAACAGCGCCGGAACATCGACCGTGTTATGCCGCGGCTTACACTCCATCGTCGCAAGCTGCGACCCCACATCCGACTTAATGCGTTTCAACTGCTCCGCATCGTCCGACCACGCCAAGACATTACAATGACACCGCACGGGCGTCAGGCCCCGGCTATGTCCCTCGTTCAAAAACTGATCGAGCCATTCCTTGTTGATCTGATTGGCGCGGCTATACCGGGACAGCGATTGCAGGTTCCGGGTACGTTTCTCGAACTGCTGGAATGTTTCGGCAGGATTGTCCAGAAAAATGTCGAGTAGGTCGGGAGCATTACTGCTCCCTTCCCCTCTAAGAACCGTACGTGATACTTTCGCATCATACGGCTCAAGCAACTCAAAGTTTCTATTATGAAACCGGCTCATAAGCTCTAATTTTACGGGTAAGTGTACGACTGCATCTGTCATGGGCGATGATTTTGGATTTGCCGGACTTGTCGGATAACTCCGCAATAGTCCAGATTTTATCCGCGTCGATTATCTCGCCGCACAACGGACAACGCTGATTTTGTTTCTCCCACATTCTGAGAAAGCCCTGTTTGCCTTTGAGAGAGCTTAACATTTTCATCCTGTTACGCATCTCAAAGTATGGTCGCCATTCCGGGTCGAATGGGTTGGCTTTGCTGCGGATTTTGATAGGCTTGGTCTTCGTATCAATATCGGATAGATACTTCAGTGTGTACGGAAATGGTTTCCCGTTGTTCTTCAGCATCGTACCGAATGTCCACGCCCGGCCTTTCTTCGACAGAAAATACCTGTTGTAAACCCACTTCTTACCCTTGTGGCGGTGGCGGCGTAATGCCCACGCCCACAGTTTGTAGAAGATCTGTGCGTCTGCG
>NZ_MNQF01000035.1:0-13190 GCF_001915285.1 Alistipes sp. 56_sp_Nov_56_25 | reverse complement strand
TCCAGATGGCGCGGAATGACGTTCTTCACCAGAACCGAACCGCCGCAGGCGGCAGCCGCCGCCATGAAGGTGCCCGCCTCGATCTGGTCCGGAATGATGGAGTAGCTGCCGCCGTGCAGGCTCTCCACGCCGCGGATCTTGATCACGTCCGTGCCCGCGCCCTTGACGTCTGCGCCGAGCGCGTTCAGGAAGTTCGCCAGATCGACGATATGCGGCTCCTTTGCGCAGTTCTCCATGATGGTCTGACCCTTTGCCAGCACCGCTGCGAGCATGATGTTCATGGTCGCGCCGACGGTGACAACGTCGAAATAAATATGTGCGCCGTGCAGGCCGTCCTCGGGTGCCTCGACCCGGATGTAACCGCCCTTGGGCAGCGTTACCTTTGCGCCCAGAGCTTCAAAACCCTTGATGTGCTGGTCGATCGGACGGACGCCGCCGAAGTTGCAGCCGCCTGGCATTGCTACCTCGGCAAAGCCGTACTTGCCGAGCAGCACGCCGAGCAGATAGTAGGAGGCGCGCAGCTTGCGCTCGAGCTCGTGCGGCTTGAGCGACGGGTTCTGGGTATTCTGGATCTCCACAGTCGTGGAATTGATCAGACGGATCTGTGCGCCGAGCTCGCGCATGATCTCCATCTGGAGCGTCACGTCGATGATCTTCGGCACATTTTCGATGCGAACCGGGCCATCCGCGAGCAGAGCCGCCGGCACGATGGCCACTGCTGCATTCTTCGCGCCCGAAATCGTTACTTCACCGTTCAGCGTCTTACCGCCGTTGATTACATATTTGGTCAAAGTCAACCTACTCCTCACTGTACTGTCCCACATCCCACGTGGGCGTTTTTCTGACATCCCATTTTATGAAAGCGGACGCTCTTCCGTTCGTCCGCACAGTTTCCTTGTTCCGCACACAGGCGGAAAATTTTTCCGGCTGCGGCTCCGCCTCCGCCCGCGGGAGGCCGGGAAGTCGGGGCGGCGCTTCTTCATTTTCAGCGCGATGCTCCCCGTCTGTCGCCCGGAACGCACGGGGCGGCAGCGGGCAGAGCGTCGGAGTCGTTTCCGGCCGTGTTTTCATGGAGGGCCGGCGGTTGCGGGTCGGCGGGAAACGTGTTCCGGGGGAGGGCTGTTTCCGGGCGGAAAATCCGCGCTCCCCCAAAGGTGATAAAAACCGGCGGAAGAAAACCGGAGCGTCCCGTCCGGCGCGGATAAATTGCGGCAAAATTTTTGCCGGGCGATCCTCGCAAGGGTTTGCGAAGGGCTTTTCGGCGGCGTTGTACGACGCTATCAATGAGGCGTATAGCACTATCGGAAAAAATAATAAATATTTTTTGTAATTTCGGCTGTTATTTTTTTCACAATTATGAAAGTTTTTCTACCTTTGTGCCGTTGAAGTCCGGACCTGCGGACTGAAACGTCAGGTTGAAAAGAGGATTTTAATCAAATAAATTGCAATTATGGACAAAATGGATCTGAAAAAGTACGGGATCACGGGCGTGACCGAGATCGTGTACAATCCCTCCTACGACGAACTGTTCCGTGAGGAGACGAAAAAAGGCCTGCGCGGCTATGAGAAGGGTCAGCTGACCGAGACCGGCGCCGTGAACGTGATGACCGGCGTTTACACCGGCCGTTCGCCCAAGGACAAGTTTTTCGTGATGGACGAGACCACCAAGGACACGATCTGGTGGACTTCCGACGAATATAAGAACGACAACAAGCCGGTTACGAAGAAGGCCTGGAAGGAGCTGAAGAAAATCGCCGTCGAGGAGCTTTCGGGCAAGAAACTCTTCGTTGTGGACACGTTCTGCGGCGCCAACGAGAACTCGCGCCTGAAGATCCGCTTCATCATGGAGGTGGCCTGGCAGGCTCACTTCGTGAAGAACATGTTCATTCGTCCGACGGACGAGGAGCTGGAGAATTACGGCGAGCCCGACTTCGTGGTGCTCAACGCTTCGAAGGCCAAGGTGAAGAACTACAAGGAGCTGGGTCTGAACTCGGAGACGGCCGTTGTCTTCAACCTCACCGAGAAGATGCAGGTGATCATCAACACCTGGTACGGCGGCGAGATGAAGAAGGGCATGTTCTCCTACATGAACTACCTGCTTCCGCTGAAGGGCATGGCTTCGATGCACTGCTCGGCCAACACCAACGAGAAGGGCGAGACCGCTATCTTCTTCGGCCTGTCGGGAACCGGCAAGACCACGCTTTCGACCGACCCGAAGCGTCAGCTCATCGGCGACGACGAGCACGGCTGGGACGACGACGGCGTATTCAACTTCGAGGGCGGCTGCTACGCCAAG
Organism: Alistipes sp. 56_sp_Nov_56_25; assembly: GCF_001915285.1. NCBI lineage: Bacteria > Pseudomonadati > Bacteroidota > Bacteroidia > Bacteroidales > Rikenellaceae > Alistipes > Alistipes sp. 56_sp_Nov_56_25. Next base: position 10,894 of record NZ_MNQF01000035.1, on the reverse strand, counting down.
GTGATCAACCTCTCGCAGGAGAACGAGCCTGACATCTGGAACGCCATCCGCCGCAACGCGCTGCTGGAGAACGTGACGGTGGACAAGAAGGGCAAGATCGACTACGCCGACAAGTCGGTTACGGAGAACACCCGCGTATCGTACCCGATCTTCCACATCGAGAACATCGTGAAGCCCGTATCGAAGGCTCCGGCCGCCAAGAAGGTCATCTTCCTCTCGGCCGACGCATTCGGCGTGCTGCCCCCGGTTTCGATCCTGACCCCCGAGCAGACGAAGTACTACTTCCTCTCGGGCTTCACCGCCAAGCTCGCAGGCACGGAGCGCGGCATCACCGAGCCTACGCCGACCTTCTCGGCCTGCTTCGGCGCAGCCTTCCTGTCGCTGCACCCCACCAAGTACGGCGAGGAGCTGGTGAAGAAGATGCAGAAGTCGGGCGCCAAGGCCTACCTCGTGAACACGGGCTGGAACGGAACCGGCAAGCGTATCTCGATCAAGGACACGCGCGGCATCATCGACGCGATCCTCGACGGTTCGATCGACAAGGCTCCGACCAAGACCATGCCTATCTTCGATTTCGTGGTTCCGACCGCCCTGCCGGGCGTAGACCCCGCTATCCTCGATCCGCGCGACACCTACAAGAGCGCCAAGGATTGGGAGGTTAAGGCAGAGGATCTGGCCAACCGCTTCGTGAAGAACTTCGTGAAGTTCACGGGCAACGAGGAGGGCAAGAAGCTTGTAACCGCAGGCCCGAAGGTAAAGTAATTCTCTGCGGCATGAGCCGCTGCAAATAGATGAATCCCGGTTTCCGCAATTGGAGACCGGGATTTTTATGTTATGGAACAGGCACGGTCCGGCGGATGGGCGGCGGATGACGGTGGATGACGGTGGATGACGGTGAATGGACGGTGGATGGGAGGCGGATGGGCGGCGGATGTGTGCGGACGGGTTTGCGATCGGAGGCGATCCGTCTGCACCGGTCGCTGTCGGTTTTGTCGGTCGCTGTCGGTTTTGTCGGCCGCTGTCGGTTTTGCCGGGGCGATGCGGTTTTGCCGGGGCGATGCGGGGTTGCCGCGCCCGTGCGTGCGGGGTTTGCCGGACAAACGAATGGAAAAAGCCCGGCTGGAATAAATTTTCCAGCCGGGCTTTTCGTCTTGCGGAAGCCGGCAGGTCAGACCTTCATAATCTCCTTCTCCTTCTTCGAAAGCGCTTCGTCCAGCGTCTTGGAGAACTTTTCGAGCAGTTTCTGCGACTGTGTTTCGCCGTCCTTCGATTCGTCCTCGGGCATGCCCTCCTTCTGGGCCTTCTTGAAGGCTTCCACCGCGTCGCGGCGGGCGTTGCGCAGGCTGATGCGGGCGGTCTCCGCTTCGGCGCGCACCTGCTTCACCAGCTCTTTGCGGCGCTCCTCCGTAAGGGGCGGAATCGTCAGGCGGATCTGCTCGCCGTTGTTCGAGGGCGTCAGGCCGATGTTCGAGTCGATGATGGCTTTCTCGATCGGGCGCAGCATGTTCTTGTCCCACGGCTGGATCAGGATGGTCCTGGCGTCGGGTACGGTGACGCTGGCAGCGCCCGAAACGGGAACCTGCGAGCCGAAATAGTCGACCATCACGCCGTTCAGGGCGTTGGGCGACGCCTTGCCGGCGCGAACGTTCAAAAGTTCCTCTTCGAGGTGGTCGATGGCCTTCTGCATGCGGCCCGTAGCTTCGTTGAGAATCGTCTTGGTATCCATAAGTGTTGGGGTTTAATTTCCGAGTGTTTTTTCGATGGTGCGGATCAGCTCCTCGAATTCATGTTCGTCGTAGCCCACCGTGGCCAGCACGACCTTGCCCTTGCGGTCGATCACGAAGTTCCGCGGGATGTAGTTCGAGGCGTAGCGGTCGTAGACGGTGCGTGCGGGGTCGAGTCCCATCGGGAAGGCGTAGCCGGTCTTTTCGCGGAACGCCTCCACGGCCTCGCGTTTCTCGCCGCGCGATACGGGCAGGAAGACGAACTCCTTGCCGGCGAAGCGGTCGATGATGTCCGTCTGCACGCGGGTCAACTCCTGCCGGCAGGGCGGACACCACGTGGCCCAGAAGTTGAGCAGCACGACTTTGCCCTTCAGGTCGCCGAGCGTCACGGAGCTGCCGTCGACCATCTCGACCGTGAAGTCCGGAGCCGTGTCTCCGGCCTTTACGAGCGTTGTCGATTCGGCGTCCGTCTCGGCGCCCTTCTTGGCGTTGCGGTTGCCGCACGAGGGCAGCAGCAGGATGACGGCGATGATCGCGGCGATCAGCGCCAGCATCACCCACAGCGATTTGTTGCTTTTCTTGGTTGCCATAGTCTTACAGTTTTACCAGCGTTCCGATCTTCTCTCCGGCAAGGACCTTGCCGAGGTTGCCCGCGGTGTCCATGTCGAAGACGATGATCCGGAGGCCGTTCTCGCGGCAGAGCGTGAAGGCCGTGAGGTCCATGACCTTCAGACGGCGGTCGAGGACCTCCTCGAACGTGATTTCGTCGAATTTCGTCGCCGCGGGGTCCTTCTCCGGGTCGGCCGTATAGACGCCGTCCACGCGGGTGCCCTTCAGCATCACGTCGGCCTCGATCTCGATGCCGCGCAGCGCCGACGCCGAGTCGGTCGTGAAGTAGGGATTCGACGTGCCGCCCCCGACGATCACCACGTAGCCCGCTTCGAGGTATTCGATGGCACGGGCTTTGGAGTAGTATTCGCCGATGGGTTCCATGCGGATCGAGGTGAGCACCTTGCATCGGACGCCGTTGTCTTCGAGCGCCGACTGGAGCGCCAGCGAGTTGATGATCGTGGCGAGCATGCCCATCTGGTCGCCCTTCACGCGGTCGAAGCCCTTTTTGGCGCCCGTGAGGCCGCGGAAGATGTTGCCGCCGCCGATGACGATGCCGATCTGGACGCCCGTTGCTGCGGCGGCTTTGATCTGCTCGGCGTAGGATTGCAGCATCTCGGGGGAAAGCCCGTATTTCTGTCCGCCTTGCAGCGATTCGCCGCTCAATTTCAGGAGTATTCGCTTGTATTTCATCGTGGGTCGCGTTTTATCGTAGTGCGAAGATAGGTATTTTTTCGAAAAAATTCATATATATTCCTTATCTTTGGTGTCGTAACGACACTTTTACCGGTCGGAGCGTTTTGCAGGGCCGCGCGCGATTCGGTTTTGGAGGCGTCCGTTCTTTTTTCTATCTTTGCAATCCTTATGTCGTCGGAAGAATATAAACTGCTCGATACGATTTCCTCACCGCGGGAGTTGAAAAAACTCCCGCCGGAGGAGCTGTCCGCCTACTGCGACGAGCTGAGGCGTTACATCATCGACGAGTGTGCGGTCAATCCGGGCCACCTGGCATCGAGCCTCGGGGCCGTGGAACTGGCTGCGGCCCTGCATTACGTCTTCGACACCCCGGAGGACCGGATCGTCTGGGACGTCGGCCATCAGACCTACGCCCACAAGATCATCACGGGACGCCGCGAGGCGTTTAAAACCAAACGGCAGCTGAACGGCATCAGCGGTTTTCCGCGCATGTCCGAGAGTGAATACGATTCTTTCGGGGGCGGGCACGCTTCGGTGTCGATCTCCGCGGCGTTCGGCATGGCCAAGGCCGCCGAACTGCGGGGCGAGAAGCGGCAGGTCGTGGCCGTGATCGGCGACGGCTCGATGACCGGAGGGCTTGCGTTCGAGGGGCTGAACAACGCCGGGGCCTCGAAGCGCACCAACCTGCTGGTGATTCTCAACGACAACAACATGGCCATCGACCAGGCCACGGGAGCGCTGAAAAACTACCTGTTGAAAATCTCGACTTCGGTGCACTACAACCGTTTCAAACAACGGCTGTGGGGGCTGATGTCGCATACGCCGCGGCTGCTGCGGCTCTGCCAGAAGGCGGGCAACGCCGTGAAGCAGGGGCTGCTGAACAAGAGCAATTTTTTCGAAAGTCTCAATTTTCGCTATTTCGGTCCGGTGGACGGTCACAACCTCAAGGAGTTGGTGCGGACGCTTCGGGCGTTGCGCGACATCGAGGGGCCTAAACTGCTGCACGTGATGACGGTCAAGGGCAAGGGCTACCTGCCGGCCGAGCACGACCAGCCCGCCTGGCACGCCCCGGGGCGTTTCAATCCCGACACGGGCGAGCGGATTTCGGCTCCGGGCGGCGCAGCGCGTTATCAGGACGTGTTCGGCGAAACCCTGCTGGAACTGGCGCGCCGCGACGAGCGCGTCGTGGGCGTCACGCCCGCCATGCCGTCGGGCTGTTCGATGAACATTCTGCTGCGCGAGATGCCCGGCCGCTGTTTCGACGTGGGCATCGCCGAAGGGCATGCCGTGACCTTTTCGGCCGGACTGGCCGCGGCAGGCATGGTTCCCTTCTGCAACATTTATTCGAGTTTCATGCAACGGGCCTACGACAATGTGATCCACGACGTTGCGATTCAGGATCTTCCGGTGGTGATGTGTCTCGACCGGGGCGGCCTGGTGGGCGAGGACGGGGTGACGCACCACGGGGTCTTCGATATGGCCGCTTTCGGCGCCGTGCCGGGACTGACGATCGCCGCGCCGATGAACGAACCCGAACTGCGCAACATGATGTATACGGCCCTCGGATCGGGACATCCCTTTATGATCCGCTATCCGCGGGGGCACGGCGAGGGCCTGCCGTGGCGCGGCGAGAAGTTCGAGACGCTGCCCGTCGGACGTGGCCGCCGCCTGCGCGAGGGCGCAGACGTGGCGCTGTTGACCGTGGGGACCGTCGGCAACGCCGCCGCACGGGCGGCCGGACGCGCTGCCGCGGAAGGCGTGAGCGTCGCGCATTACGACCTGCGGTTCGTGAAACCGCTGGATGAAGCGTTGCTGGACGAAGTGGGGCGTAAGTTCCGCCGTGTGGTCACGGTCGAGGACGGTTCGCTGCGCGGAGGCGTCGGCGAAGCCGTCGCGGCGTTCTTCAACGGCCGCGGCTACGACGTGCGGGTGCAGCGGCTCGGCATCGGCGACGAGTGGGTCGAACACGGCACGCCCGGGCAGTTGTACGCCCTGTGCGGCTACGACGAGGAGGGCATTCTGCGCGCCCTGCTCGATACCCGCGCGTAAATTTTCCGCAACGCATTTTTTCGGCACAAATTCTGTGTGATGGCTTCCCAAAACGACCGGGAAATGAAAATCGTCATTTTATTGCTTGCTGCCGCCCTTTTGATTCTGGGTGCGGTGGCTGTCGCGGCGGCTTCGGACCGCACCGACCGCATGCCTGTCGCCGTGTTCGACCTGCGGCGTTATATGGGAACATGGTATGAGATCGCCCGCTACGATCATTCGTTCGAACGGCGGCTGGCGGGTGTGCAGGCGCACTACGAATTGCTGTCCGACGGTCGGGTGACCGTCGAGAACAGCGGCGTCGACTATCGTTCGGACCGTCGCAAACGGGCGCGCGGCAAAGCCCGCGCCACGGCGATGCCGGGGCGTTTGCGGGTCTCGTTTTTCTGGTTTTTCTATTCGGATTACAACGTGCTGGAACTCGGCCCCGATTACGACTGGGCGCTGGTGGGCGGCGGTTCGTCGAAATACCTCTGGATTCTCTCGCGCACACCCCGTCTGCCGAGCCGTACGCTCAACCACATCCTGCGGCTGGCCGAAGCGCGGGGCTACCGCACCGGGAAACTGTTGTTCGTGGATCAGGGGCAGGGAATTTCGCCGCCTTTGCCGTAAAGGCATTTGTCAGAGCATGAACACCCAGTCGTCGCCTTTCGAGAGGGCCGGGTCCAGGCGGAAGCCTTCCCATTCGAACGACCGGAGCGTCGCGGGATCGGCGATGCGGTTTTTCAGGATATGCCGCGTCATCTCTCCGCGGCACATTTTCGTATAGACCACGACGGTTTTCAGCCGGTCGCCCTCGCGGATGCGGAATTCGGGCGTGATGACCCGCGCTTCGCGGCAGACGCGTTTCCAGTCGAACAGCCGCTTCATCTCTCCGCTCGCCAGGTTGACCAGAATGCCGTCGTCGGCGTGAATCCGGCCCAGCAGGTCGTCGGTCAGCCGGCTTTGCCAGTAGGAAAACATCGTTTCGTCGCCGCGGCCGGGCAGTACGGCGTCGCCTTCGAGCCGGTAGGTGCGGATGGCATCCAGCGGACGGAGCAGTCCGTAGAGGAACGAGGTGATATTGAGGTGCCGTTGGGCGTATTCGAAATCGGCGTCGGTGAAACTCGCCGGGTCGATGCGTTTGAAGACGATTCCCGTGTAGGCCGTAAGGGCTGGGATCGCCGCGTCGTCGTCGCCGTGGAAGCGGCCGTAGCGCAGGCGGTTTTCGGCGGCGATACGACGGTTGACGCGCAGGAGCCGGGCCAGTTCGTCGGTCGGGAGCGTCGCCAGCCCGGCGGCCAGTTCAGAGGCCTCGCTGCGGTAGGCGGGCCGGGTCGTGCGGGGCGTCGGGACGGAACTGCGCTCCGTCATCGTCTTGGCGCAGGAGAGGAGCAGCTGCATGGCGTTCGGGCGTTAAGCTACGGAGCAGGGGATGCCGAGCGCTTCGACGCGCGCGGCGATGGCCTGCAACTCCTCTTTGGTGACTTTTTCGAGCGTCGGGCAGGGGGTGTCGCGGTCGAGCGAGTAGACCATCACCTGCCGCGGGCGGATTTCGGCGACGAGCCGGAGCCAGGCCGAGACTTCCTCTTCGGTGGTGTTGTCGACGGGCTGTCCGCCGCACTCCCCGCGCAGGAACATCGTTTGCAGAATCATGCGCCCGTCGAAGCGTTTCATCGCTTCGACGATGCCCCGCACCGTGTAGGACGCGCTTTGCGGGTTGTTCATCCGCCGCACCGTCGCGTCGAACGCCGAATCGAGTTTGAGGATGTTGTTGTCCACGCGCAGCAGGGCGCGGCGGACGCTGTCGCGGTGGATCTGCGTGGCGTTGGAGAGCACCGAGACCTTCGCCGCGGGGCACAGCGCGTCGCGCAGGGCGATCGTGTCGCCGATGACGGCTTCGAAATCGGGGTGCATGGTCGGTTCGCCGTTGCCGGCGAAGGTGATCACGTCGGGCGGCGTGGAGTCGGCCACCATGCGCCGCAGGGTGGCTTCGAGCTGTGTGCGCACGTCCTCGCGGCTGTTGAAGCGTCGTCCGCCCGGGTGCTCGGCATTCCAGCCGCACTCGCAGTAGATGCAGTCGAACGAGCAGAGTTTCGAGGAGAGCGGGAGCAGGTTGACTCCCAGCGAAAGGCCCAGCCGCCGCGAATGCACCGGGCCGAAGATAATGTCGTGAAATAGCGCTGTCATGGTGCGAAATTAAGAATTAAGAATTAGGAATTCAAAATTAATTCCTAATTTTACCAAAATACCGTTTTATGAAATTCAAATTCGGACTTTTGCCGCGCGTCGTGCTGGCCATTGTGCTGGGCGTCGCCTGCGGATTCTTCCTCCCCGGCTGGGCGACGCGCATTGCGCTGACCTTCAATGCGATTTTCGGACAGTTCCTGGGTTTCGCCATTCCGCTGCTGATTCTCGGGCTGGTGGCTCCGGGCATCGCCGATCTGGGCCGGAACGCCGGGCGTCTGCTGGCCCTGACCGCCGCGCTGGCCTATGCCTTCACGCTCTTTTCGGGGTTCGGGACCTATCTGACGGGGCGGCTTCTCTTTCCGGCGCTGCTCGAAGGCTCCGCCGCCGTATTGCCCGAGGAAGGGGCGGCCCTTGCGCCCTATTTCACGGTCGAAATGCCTCCCGTGATGGGTGTGATGTCGGCGCTGGTCCTCGCCTTCGTGCTGGGGCTGGGCATGGCCTATATCCGTTCGGTGACGCTCAAGGCGGCGATGGACGATTTCAAGCGGATCATCGAGCTGGTGATTCTGCGCGTCATCATTCCGCTGCTGCCCTTCTACATTTTCGGCATCTTTCTGTCGATGACCCAGTCGGGGCAAGTGGCCGGGGTGCTGGACGTCTTCGTGAAACTGATCGCGGTGATCTTCTGCATGACGGTCGTGCTGCTTCTCGTGCAGTTCTCCGTCGCGGGGCTTGCGGCGCGTAAAAATCCGCTGAAGATGCTCCGCACGATGCTCACCGCCTACATGACGGCCCTCGGAACGCAGTCGTCCGCCGCGACGATCCCCGTGACGCTGGCCCAGACCGTGAAGCTCGGCGTGCGGCCCGAACTGGCGTCGTTCGTCGTGCCGCTGTGCGCCACGATCCACCTCTCGGGTTCGATGATGAAGATCACGGCTTGTGCGCTGGCCGTGTCGATGATCGCCGGGCTGGACATTCCGGCGTCGACCTTCGCGGGGTTCATCCTGCTGCTGGCCGTGACGATGGTGGCGGCTCCGGGCGTGCCGGGAGGGGCGATCATGGCGGCGCTGGGACTGTTGGAGTCGATGCTCGGTTTCGACGAGACCCTCGCGGGGCTGATGATCGCCACCTACATCGCCATGGACAGCTTCGGAACGGCGACCAACGTGACGGGCGACGGCGCCGTGGCGGTGATCGTCGATGCGATCGACCGGCGGCGTTGAAAAACTCCGTTTCCCGGGCCGCCGACGGCGGCCCTTTTCCTTATTTAGAACTGAAATAAGTATAAATGCGTATCCTTGTGGAATAAAAAACGGCTACTTTTGAATGCCGATTCCGTTTTATGTATACTTTTGTGCGTCCAAAACGGAAAAAAGAGACATAAACTCATAATTACAAGACAAATATGGTTGATATTTTTGCACGCCTCGAGAAAAATGCGGGCGGACCGATCGGTCAGTACATGTCGTACGCCCACGGTTATTATGCCTTTCCCAAACTCGAAGGCGACATCGGTCCCCACATGGTTTTCCGGGGCAAGAAGATGCTCAACTGGAGCCTGAACAATTACCTCGGACTGGCCAACCACCCCGAGGTGCGCAAGGCCGACGCCGAAGGCGCTGCGCAGTTCGGTATGGCGGCCCCGATGGGCGCCCGCATGATGAGCGGACAGACCGTTTACCACGAGCGTCTGGAGCGTGAGCTGGCCGCGTTTGTCGGCAAGGAGGATGCCTTCCTGCTCAATTTCGGTTACCAGGGCATGATCTCGATCATCGACTGCCTGCTGACCCCCCGCGACGTGGTCGTCTACGATGCCGAGGCGCACGCCTGCATCATCGACGGACTGCGCCTGCACAAGGGCAAACGCTTCGTTTTCGGTCATAACGACATGGAGTCGCTGCGCCTGCAGTTGCAGCATGCCACGGATTTGGCCGAGGAGCAGAACGGCGGCGTGCTGGTGATCACCGAGGGCGTGTTCGGCATGAAGGGCGACCTGGGCAAGCTCGACGAGATCGTGGCGCTGAAGAAGGATTTCCAGTTCCGTCTGCTGGTGGACGACGCCCACGGCTTCGGTACGATGGGCCCGGGCGGTCGCGGCACGGCGGCGCATTTCGGCGTTGTCGACGGCGTGGACGTGCTCTTCAACACCTTCGCCAAGTCGATGGCCGGGATCGGCGCTTTCGTGAGCGGTCCCCGCTGGCTGATCAACCTGCTGCGCTACAACATGCGTTCGCAGCTTTACGCAAAGTCGCTCCCGATGCCGATGGTGATCGGCGCGCTGAAGCGTCTGGAGTTGATCCGCAACCACCCCGAATTCCAGGAGAAACTCTGGGAGAACGTCCGTGCGCTCCAAAGCAGCCTGAAAGAGAACGGGTTCGAGATCGGTGTGACCAACTCGCCGGTGACGCCCGTCTTCCTGAAGGGCGGCATTCCCGAGGCCACGAATCTGGTCGTGGACCTGCGCGAGAACCACGGTATTTTCTGCTCGATGGTGGTTTATCCCGTGATTCCGAAGGGTGAGATCATCCTGCGCATCATCCCGACGGCGGTGCATACGCTGGAGGATGTGAAAGTTACGATTGAGGCTTTCAAGGCCGTTCGCGAGAAACTCGAAACCGGCGTATACGCTTCGATGCCCATTCCGGCACGTGCCGACGAAGGGTTTATGGTCCGCTAAAGGCGGTTTCCGATACGGATGTCCCCGGCTTTGCGGCCGGGGACATTTTGTTTTTGACAAAAGTAGCCGAAAAATTTTGCAGAATAAATTTTTCATTTTATATTTGCAGTCCCGAAACGCAGGAAACGAAGTTTTCCCGGGCGGGGAAGATAGATTTTGCGGAAATAGCTCAGTTGGTAGAGCGCAACCTTGCCAAGGTTGAGGTCGCGGGTCCGAGTCCCGTTTTCCGCTCACGACAAACGAGTGATAATCAATAAATTATCGCTCGTTTTTCTTTTTGCGGGTGCGAAATGAAACTCCCCCGTAATGCCTTTTTCGCGCCGTTTTCCGAAGAATGTTTTACCATTTGTTTAACCATGTTTTACGGTGGTAAAACATCGCTCGCGCCTGCCTGCATAATGCCGCAACATTATGAGTGTCAGCATCAATGCCATTTGTAGAAAAGACCGCATCAATCAAAACCGCACCACGAACATCTACCTGCGTTTTACCGTCAATCGCCGCAGCCGCTATGTAAGCACGGGAATCAATATCCCCGCCGACGATTGGGATTTCGATACCCAAACGCTTAAAACGCAGAATCCCGCCGTTCAGCTGCGGATTTACGAGCAAATCGAGAAATACGACAAGCGCATCAAACGGCTCGAAGCGTTGGAGGTTCCCGTAACGCTGGACAACGTGCTGGAAACCGACGGACGGAGGGTCTATTGCACGATAGCCGAATATTTCCGCCGCACGATTGCACAGTTGGAATCAGTCGGTAAAATCGGCTCGACATCAAAACACAAGGTCACGTTTTCACTCCTGCAACAATTCCGCTCGACCAACATCCGTTTCGACGAAATTACGGTCGGCTACCTGCGTGATTTCGAACTGTTCCTAATGAAAAAGGGGAACAAAAGCAATTCGATAGCCACGAAATTCAGCGTTCTGAAAGCCGTCTATAATAAGGCTCTTGCCGAGGGGATTT
>NZ_MNQF01000034.1:0-13470 GCF_001915285.1 Alistipes sp. 56_sp_Nov_56_25 | reverse complement strand
CATTTCAAATAACCTACTGTAAGATACGAAAAATTTCCTGACCGGGCAAATTTCGGGACAACCTTTACCAATGTCAAGTCCCGGAGTGATTTGCTCCGGTATCTGATAAAAAGTTTTGGTTCAAACATAGTTAAGTTTGTTTCTCCGTAGTTCTTTGAGTAAAATTATATAAACCCGTTGGCGGAATTAAAATTACAAAAGATTTATGCATAAAAAGTTATGCATAATACTAATTATTAACACATTAATGGTTTCCGATCAATTAATAGCTAATTCATATATGCACAACCTATATGCAATATTCGCAAAATTTCGCGACATCTGCAAGCAGTTTGCAGGGAACTTGATCAACGAAGAATATACCTCGATGTGGTGTCGTTCCCAGATTTTCCGACTTGGAAGTGGTTGCTCTCAATATGGCTTCTGAATCCATTGGTATTGACAGCGAATCCCTTTTATTCGTTAAACTGAGAGAATATAAATCTGAGATTCCTCATTTAATATCTCGTCGGTAATACAATGGCAGACGAAAGTTCACGGCTTCTCTTTGTGCTGCCATTCGAGAAAAGATGGCAGCAGCTATTGATGGTGGTGAAGACTACTTCTGTATAGATTCAAAACCGATAGAAATCTGTCGTCCTGCCTGTGCCAAGCGATGTTCCATGGGCAAAAATGAAATAGAAAAAGCTCCTTCGTTTGGATATTGTGCATCACAAGGAGTTTATTACTACGGTTCATTAGTGTCCACTAAAAAATCATAAGAGTTCTTTGAAATTATTGAAATTCAAATTGTTATAGCAGATTTTGAGGCGCAACGATTTGAAATTACTTTTGCAGTCTGAATCAGGCTGTTATGAATAAAGACAAATATGTTTTCGCCCAATTAGTCGGCTTCCTGGACAATTTTAAGTTCCTCCGCATTGTAAAGAAGTATGAAGGCGACAAGTATATAAAGAGTTATACTTGTTGGAATCAACTACTTACGATGATGTTCGGACAGCTGTCAAATCAAGAGAGCCTGCGGGATCTCATTGTTGCGATGGAAGCGCATGCCGGAAAACTTTATCACCTCGGCATCGGCAAATCCGTGACCAGAAGCAATCTTAACAAGGCTAACGAGCAGCGCAACTACCGCATATTCGAGGAGTTCGCGACCGACAGTAGTGATGCCAAAGAACAAAAAAATAACATTACCTTTACGGAACGATTTCGGGATTTGCCGTGATCCCAAAATCGTCCCGAATACAACCTCTGACACAGTTTATTTTACGATCCCATCAAGTTGAAGAATTCTTGCACATTCCGCTCCGATTTAGGGCAGACACATTCCTCGAACTTCATTCCGTCATTGAGACTGCCAAGAAGCACAACCATACTTCTTTTAGTGCCATTCAAGCCTTGTTTGAGGTCTGAAACCTTGACATGCACCTACCGCTGAATAGTTACTAAAAAACATTGATTATCAATCATGCGTAAATTTGCGACATATCTGTCGGCAATCGTGCTGCTGACGGCCTGCATAACGAATAACCGGCAGAATAACAGAATTTTATACGTTTCGATACAACCGCTGCAAAGTCTTGTGGACAGCATTGTCGGCGGAGATTTCGAAGTCGAAGTACTCGTGCCCGCCGGAGCCAGTCCCGAGACGTTCGAACCTACGCCCAGACAATTTGTGGAGCTAAACAAAGCACAACTTATTTTCAATGTGGGACTTATCGACTTCGAAACCTCGCTGTTGGGCAAAATCGAACAACAGGAGAAAGTCATCGACCTGAGCCGCGGAATCGACCTGATCGAAGGCTCTTGTTCGCACAGCAGTCACGGACACAATCATACGCACGGTGTCGATCCCCATGTCTGGACCTCCCCGAAGGCGTTGCAGAAGATGGCAGCAAACGCTTTCGAAGCCATTCGCAAAGCCTATCCCGATTCGGTGAAATACGAAACCAATTATAACCGGTTGCAGAAGGAGTTACAAGCATTGGACGCTCGCACGGCGGAGAAAATCGCACGGAGTGGCATCGAATATTTCATCGTCTACCACCCCGCCCTCACCTATTATGCCCGCGACTACGGACTGCGGCAAGTCGCCATCGAAGCTGACGGTAAGGAGCCCTCGGCCAAGCAGTTGACGGCGATCATCCGGCAAGCCCGGGAGGATGGAGTCCGCCGGATATTCTACCAAAAGCAATTCCCGGCATCGACCGTGGAGGTCATAGCCCGAGACATCGACGCCGAATACGTAGCGATTGATCCGCTGGACCGGGACGCCATAGTGAACATCGACACGATAACCGACTTAATCTCCGCAAAATGAATCTGGTAACGATGCGCGACGTAAGCGTCGCATACGACGGATACGAAGCCATTCAGCATGTCGATCTGGAAATCGGCGACAACGATTTCCTGGGTGTCATAGGTCCCAACGGTGGCGGAAAGACGACGCTCGTGAAAGTCATACTCGGAACCGTGCCCCATACGGGCGAAATATGTTTGGCGCCGGAGTTGTTCCGAGGCAAGGAGCGGCTGATCGGCTATATGCCGCAGCTGTCGGATTTCGACCGGGAGTTTCCGATCTCGGTGCTCGAAGTCGTGCTGTCGGGATTGCAAGGCTGCCGCGGGTTCCGCTCCCCCTACACCCGGGAGGACCGCGAAAAGGCGATGGCGCTGCTAGCCTCATCGGGGATTGCCGAAACGGCCCGCCAGCCGATCGGAGAGGTGTCGGGCGGCCAGATGCAGCGAGCACTGCTGGCCCGGGCCGTGATCTCGGACCCGAAGCTGCTGATTTTGGACGAACCCGCGAATTTCGTGGACAACAAGTTCGAGAAAGAGCTTTACCGCACGCTGCACGAACTGAATACGCGCATGGCAATCGTCATGGTGTCGCACGACATCGGCACGATCACGAGTGTCGTGAAAGAGATCGTCTGTGTCAACCGCCGCGTGCACCGTCATCGCTCGAACGTGCTGACCGAAGAGCAGCTGCGCAACTACGACTGCCCTATCCAGCTCGTTTCGCACGGCCACATTCCCCACACCGTGCTGGAGCACCACCCGGGGGACGGATGCTGCGACCACGATTCTGTCCGATAACGACCACCGCGACAATGGTCATACAGCCGGGCGCATTAGGGCGGAGAATGCCTCCCTGCGGCGTTATTCGTTTATATCTTTCACGCAGCGCACGCCGCCATAATTGCCTGTGCCGGTCAACAGATACAGCACACTGTTGCCTTGGCTGACGGAGAATCCGGGGCGGTTCGAGCCGAACTGGAAACGGGTGCGCGAAAAATGGTTGTTGAGCGTCCAGTTTCCGTCGTTGCCGATTCGGGAGTGCATCAGCGCCAGTTCCCGCTGATTGGGGATGCGGTATCCCGTCGGACAGGGGGAGTCGCCGCTGCTTGCATCGCTTCTCAGCGTCTCCCAGTTATAGGTATTGTTTCCGGATGTCGTGTTCATGACCTCGAATGTCCGCCACGGTTTGTTGGCCGCCTCGCGTTCGTGGTGTTCGGGCAGTTCGGCGGTCTGGAAATAGCCGCGGATGGATTGCTGATCGATTCGGGCAAGCGAGATCCTGCGGGTCATCGCATCGTAGGTAGCCAGATCGTCGGGCTTGACGGTTCCGGCGGCCGTGCGTGGAATTCCTAGATTACGGACACAACGATAATAAACAGGAGTAGAAATCGAACCGGAATAATTTTCGGAAAGTTTTCCGGTCGAGGAGCCTTCGGATGACCATAGGATTATGGGATTGTCATAGCCAAGGTACTTCTCGTGAACCGTACTGCTGGCGAAATACTGCTCCTGCCCCTCTGTCCAGGTCGTTTTCCTGTAAAGCCTGGCTCGCGGGTCGAAGGACCATTCGCCGATCCATAGATCCGTCAACTGGTGGATGGCCGCCAGATACCATTGCACCTCGTTCTCGTCGATCGTGCCGTCGCCGTCGTTGTCGCGGTTCATCCGCAGACATTTGTATTTGGCAGCCTCGTAATCAGACTTCATGGTCCAGGTCGACATCGTGACGTAATCGCTCCAGCGTTTGGTCGTACTGCCGCCCAGCCACATCCGGAGCGTATTCGCACGTCCGTTGTTCGAGTCGTTGTATGTCGGGTTGGAAACGTCGTTCGTGTTTTTTTCGAATGCGACCGGCGTTTCTTCCTGGATCATCTCCGTGCCCCAGGCCGTGAAATTCTCTTCGTCCATGATGTTATACATGGTCTGGATTGAGGACTGGCGGATCGAATAGATGGCGTTGGTCTTCGTGCTCTGGCGATCGGGGCTGTACGCCAGATTCGAAAGGATGTTCATGACCCGCGCCTGCTGGTTGACGAATTTCTTCCACAAGCCGTTCACGGCCGTTTCCGAAGGATCGGTCGGGCTCGTCTCGTAATAGTATTCGTCGACGAATGCCGTGAAGCGCATGTAGTCGCTACTGTCGAACAGGTGGTCGGAGCCCCCGCTTCCGCTGGTACGGTAACGCTCCTTGCAGGCCTGAAGGATATTCACCAGCTGGTCGACATACAGCAGTTTGTCCGTCCCGTTCGCCACGTCAGTCATATAGGTGTCCAGCGAGACCGTCCCCGTGTAGACCGCATCGTTGCCCGGATAGGCGCGGAAATCGGTGCTACTGTAGAAGTTGCTGCTGTTCTTGCTGTTGATCCGGAACTTTATCCACTTGTAGTCGGCCGGATGTTCGCCGGCGGCGCCCCGCGAGAAGGGGGTGTTGACGTCCCAGGTCATGGTCTCGTCCACGTTGCTCTGGTGGAAACTCAGGGTGAACACCTCGTTGTACGCGTCCAGCTCCTTGATCTGCAGCGCCATCACGACATCGCCCTCGGCGCCGGGACGCTGCTCGTCCTCCTCGGTCTTCTTGCTCGAATCGACCTCGATGATGATTTTGTCCACCGACACGATTTTCACGTTATAGGTATAGTAGGTGTTGCGGAGCAAGTTGTAGTCGTCGACGCCTTCCACGCCTCCGAGATGGATCGTATAGACCACATCGGTCGATATTTCCACGCCCGACGACGCGTCCTTGTAGCGTATGTCACCCCGCAACTGGACGCAGGTTCCGGTCTTCGGCGCATAGGTATAGTCGCCGTTGGCGACCTCGATTCCCGCGCCGGTCGGGGTCTTGTCTTGTTTCTCGCGCAGCGCATACTGCTCCTCATAGGTGCCCGCCGTGACGGGAATCTCGGCCCGGGGCGTCAGGACGCTCTCCAGCGAATAGAAGGCGAAGGTCTTGCCGTCCTCCTCGAAATGAGCCCACTCCGTATCGAAGCACTCCGCGGGGTCGGTGCACAGGTCGGTGCGCGAAGCCATCATCCCCGCCTTGCGTGGAACCGACACGACGCGCCAGTCGTCGGAAGTGAAGGTGACGCCCGAAGCCTCGGTGACGCGGAAGCGAATTTTGGAGTCGACGCGTGTCAGCGGCACGGTAGCCGAGACGGGACTGCCGGCCGTGACGGTGACATTCTCGGCGACGCCCGTCATCAGGAAGTTGGTGCCCCGTTCGATGAACTTGCCCCGGAGGTTCACCACGCACGAATCCAACGCCGCACGCGAGGCGATGCCGTCGAGCATCTCGCGGGTAATGTCGACGACCGTATTGTCCGTATTGGCAATGGCGGCCACGCTTTTCCCCGTGCCGCACGTCAGGCCGCCGATGGTTCCGGTCCAGCTCGATGCGCTCAGGCTGGAGATATAGTTGCGGTAATCGACCGACCCGTCCGGGTTGAATATGAAGATGTAGAGGTTGTTGATCCGCTGTTCGTCGGCATCGGCCGACACGGCGCGGGTCTTTACGTCGTTCTGCGAAGAGGCGACGCTCAGCGTCAGCGAGGCAAACTCGCCATGCGTTCCGGGCAATTCATCCTTCGAGCACGCCGCGACGGCCAGACATATCCAAACTATATGGAATAATCGTTTCATAATCGTCAATCGAAATCGGGGACATCAATGGTTTTCTGGTTCCAGTCCTGCACCACACAGGTCAGCGCCATCTCGCCGAACGGGGTGAACTTCAGTCTGAAAACATATCGCTTGCTGGCTTCGATGCTGCCGGAGACGACGAAATCGCCGATATTCCGAACTATTGCAGATTCCCGCGTCACGCCGTTCGACGTGTAGCGGACCGTGACGGTGAGCAGGTCGTCGTCATCGATCTGTTGCGGCCAAAGCATCGCGCAGCCCGTTGCGGAGGAGACCGGCTGGTAGACGGGATAGACGGCAACCAGCGAATTGCCCTGCAACGTGCCGTCCGCCTCCGAGAGCGCGTACTCCCTGTCGGCGGCGTCCGTCGCTAAGGTCTGCGTGATGGCGTCCGGCAGTTCGTGGTGGCAGGTGGCCTTATGCAGGAACTTTCCGAGACGGATTCCGGTTATGCGTATCGACTGTCCCTCGGAGAGCGTGCCGTCGACGCTGGCTTCGAAGACCACGGCCGCCAACGCATGGCGGAATGTCAGCGGCACCCTGCCGCCCTCTTTCGTCCGGTCGAGGGCCGGGGTGCTCAGCAGCAGGTCGCGGTGATCCGCCACGGCGTCGGGAACGGCATAGGTGACGCGCGGAGCGCCTGTCCCGCATGAGACGGAGACCGCCGCATCGGTGTCATACGGAGCATAGGCGAAGAAGCTGACCTTTCCCTGGGGCCAGTATTTCGTCGGAGAATAGGTCCAGTCCCCTCCAGCGGGGCGTGTCACCCGGACATTGTACATGTAATCGGGCTTCGAAGCGGCGGCATCGTAGCTGCCCTGGGGCGAATAGTAGGCGAAAACCCCGAAGTCGGCAAAGTTGCCGTCGTCGGTCTGTACGCCTTTCGTCCATGGAACGGCCGAATCCCCTATCCGGTCGTCGAACCGGATGGCGTCGTCCGCGGGTTGCAGGGCTTCATCCCCTCCCCTGCCGCACGATATAAGAGTCGTCAGGCTGAAAACCGCCCAAAGCCAATATCTTCGTGTTTCCATATCCGTAACTTGTAAATCGTATCGGACCGCCGGGCGGTCCGGTTTGTACTCCGGGAGGGACATTCAACCCTCCCGGAATTTCGTGAGGCCGGCGCATGCGTGCGGCCAGAGCGTCTTAGATCTCCATGTCTGCGTTGGAATCCTCCCAATCCACTACCGACGTCTCGAACAGGATAGGTTCGAGGTTGCCGGTGACGGTCAGCGTATAGGTAATGCGCTTGTTCATCTTCCAGATCTCTTCCCCCTCCGTATCGCCGGTAACTTTCTTGCTGCTGAACGGAACCGTGTAGTCGGCATACGTGTCGGCCGAACCGAACAGATACTGGGGGGTTGCGTTATTATCCTTGTAATAGATCTTGCAGGAAATCGTAAGGGTGCCGCCGGTCATGTCTCCGTCACCGGTTTTTGCAGCGAACTCCTGCGGAAGCAGTATCAGTGCCTTGTCCGCATCATAGAGATTTTTTGCTTCCACATTGGTGATTTCCTTGGTCTCGGGGAAAACTGCCGTATATTCGGTCAGGTTGCCTTCAGTAATGCTCCAGCTGGCAGCGCCGGCGGCCGAGAGGGTGAAGGTGCCCTTCGACTTGAGGTTGCTCAGCTTGATGCCGTTCTCCTTCACGTCGATGAAGACACCGTCGCCCTTGGCCTTGGCCTTGAAACGCACCTGCGTCATCGCGTGTTTGAACTGGAGGGGAACCTTCACGGCCGGACTTGCCTTGGCGACATTCAGCGCCGAGGCGTACATGAGGTCCACCTGGCCGGCATCGTCGGCAGGAACGGTATAGTCCGTCATGATCATTCCGTCGCCCTTCGTATATGCAACCGGAATCGCAACGCCGTTCTTGGTGTAGGGCGCATAGGCGTAAAAACTGAGGGTTTCTCCCTGGGTCGGCCAGTAGCGGATGTCGCTCGTGTTCTTGTAGTCCCATTTCGTGCCGTCGGAAACGATCTCGGTGCCGGCATCGGCCTTGCCCATGTAGGGGCTGTCCGAGGTGCTAATAAAGGCCGTTACGCCGAAGACGTTGCCCGATGCGGCGAACTCGGGGTTGTTGTCGAACGGATTGCCGCGGGTGATGTTCGAATAGGTGTTGAAGCCGATAGCGTTGCCGGCATTGGTCAGGGCGGAGTCGACCACGCTTTCCTTTGCGCAGCCGGCCAGTGCGAAGGCCGCCAGAGCGATGAGAACAGATCTTTTCATTTTTTTCTTTTTTTTATGGTGTTTGTAAAATCATGTTTCGTCGGTTACATCGGGATGTCGACATCGATGTCCTCCCATTCCTCCAGGTCGGGGTCGAAGGCGCCGTCGCCGTTGCCGATCACCTCGGGAAGTTCGATCTCCACCTCGATATGGATGATCTTGTGCGTCGCGCCCTGCGTCACGCGGATGGCATCGGTGACATCGAGCGAGACGGGATGTTTTTCGCCGTTGAGCAGCACGAACTCCATCTCCATCAGGTAGCGCACGCCCGTCTCATCGTGCAGGCCGAACATCGCCAGCTGTCTGGTGATGGTGCCGTTGCGCGGGTCTTCCGCATCGAAGCAGCGGTTGTTCAGCACGAACTCGTGGCAGACCTGCAGCGAATGCGGCTTGTCCGAATCGAGGTAATAGCCGCCCGAAAGATTCTTCAGGTGGGTGCGGGGCGCCCCCGCGGCATATTTGAGCCCCTTGACATGCACCCTGATGTCGGCCACCGAGATGATGCGGGTCGGAGCAGTCTGATAGACTGCCGCCGGGGCGGGTTCCATGCCGTGGGGTTTGGTCCGGAAATATTCGATCATCTTGCGGGTCACCTCGATATTTCGGACTACGCTTCCGGCCACCGTGTCGGGCTCCCCGATGAAGGATTCCGCTCGGGTGCCGCCGCCGAGCGACGTGAAGTTGGGGGACACCGCCCTGCCCATCAGGGCGAAGGTCTCCAGCCGGTCGGTTCCCGCGCTTTCGATATTCCTGTATTCATCCAGCGTATTGTTCAGCACGACAACACTATAGGAGCCTTCGGGCAGTGAGAGGTCCACTTTCCGGGAGTCGTTGCTCCGGACCACGTCGAAAGCCGCGCCGTTGCGGTCGAACACGAATGCCGAAACGCCGTTGGGCGTCAGCCGCGCCGGAGTCCAGTCGGCCTCGATACGGACGGTGGCGCGGTCGACGGTGGCATAATAAAGGTCGTCGCGCCAGCAGGAGGAGAGCGCCAGAACGCCTGCAAGAGCCGATATAATCAGTATGTTTTTCATTTTGCAACCTCCTTTTTTCTGTAATGCAACAGCCATACCAGCGAAATCCGCGCCCTCGTAGGACCGATCCAGTTCAGCCGACGGGTCTCCCACGGGTAACGGACGACCTTGATGTCGCCGTACTTCGTGTCGCGCACTCGGTCGTAGGCCTCATAGTTCGAACGCAGGTAACCGACTCCCAACGTGTATTCCATACGCAGGCTGCGGCTGCGTCCGATGCGGTGCGCATAGCCCAGGCTCAGCCCGGCATCGAAGAAGTCGCCCTGGGAACCGTCGTCGTTGAAGACCTGAAAGTCGAATTTTCCGCCGCCGCCGTACAAGCCGAGGTGCCAGCCCGTCATGACATCTCGTTTGGCGCGGTCGCCCAGCCAATATCTTATTTCGCCATGTCCTGCCAGAAGCTGCATCGTCAGGTCCGACTTGTTGCTCCGCCACCACGGGAACATCCACTCCCCGGCAACGGACCAGCGTTTGCCCATTGGGACTTCGAGCTCGACGTTGAGCGCCGAGGCCAGGTCGAAGAGCAGGTTGCTCTTCACGGCCAGCAGGGGCTTGCGGACGAACGTCGGTTCCATGGCCGGCGACTCCGGAACGGGTTGCGGAGCCGGCATCTGCTCGGTGTCTGGTTCTACGACCGGTCCGGGTTCTGACTCGGGTTCCGGCTCGACCGTCGGTTCGGGCGCATGGGGAACCGACTGGAACACGATGATGCAGGTTGCGCCGGCCCGCAGATAACGCAGATGGTTGTTTACGATGTGCCGCCATGCCGCACCGTCGCCCACCTGTTTTAGCCGCCACTCTTTGGTCGCGGAATTGACGTCCGAATTGATGATCTCCAGGACTCGAGCCCGATGGGGACATCGGTCGTCATCGGCAATCCGTTGGGCCAGGCCCGCCCAATCTTCGCCGATAGAATATATCTGCACCTTCTCTCGCACGATGTCGGGATGCTTCCAATACACATAGGTGCGCGTAGCCCGAGCCCGTTCTTCCGCGAGTTTGATGTTGCGTTCCAACATGCCCTCGGGTGATGCCGACGCGATGATGACAATGGAATCGAGATTATCCCTGACTTCCGGTCTGTTAAGCATGGTGTCGAGTTTGGCGAGCGACTCCTCGTTTGTCAGATACTTCTTTTCGAGCAGAGACCGGTCGAAACGGAAATACAGACGAATGATCGCGCTCGTATCCCTCCGCAGGGATAAATCGGATACGGCATGTTGCGCATGGCTGTCATTCAGACAACAAACGCACGCCAGCATCAATAAGAATATCTTCCGTCGCAACTCCATTGGACCTGTTTCGATAAAGTTTCTAAAAATTCCAATCCATCTCTGCCTTTGAGTTTTTCCTCCGCTCTCTTTTCGCTTTTGTAGGCCCGCATGACGAACCAGCGGGCTGTTTCCGATTCCTTCCGTATTGGGCGAGACGATATCTATACATGTTTATACTTGTTTTTCAATCAATCAGGGCGCATACCCGTAGTTCATGCCAATAGGTGTATTAATATGTATTACAATCGTTTATATCACCCCTCCCGGAATATCAATCATCTATTCCGTAAATCTGTAAACAGATATTCTGCTCGTTTTACGCTCTTTCTCTCCGCAAGAGAAAGAGCGATGGATATAATAGGTTGTAACTATCTGGTAAACAAACGGAAATCACACTCAACGGGCGGTTTATTTATATAACATTGTTGGATAAAAACCTTTCGGCGAGTTCAGCAGCCGAAAATTTCATCCGTTTTATACCGTTATTTCCATTAAATTACATAACTTTGTGTTTGTCAATATTTCTCTTGCGGAGAGAAGCAGTCTGTTTCACAACATTTTTCTTTCTACTCTCCCTATCAATCAGTCGGAATCATCCATCGAAAATGTCTCTCTGCTCCATTTTTACCGGTTGCAAGCCGTTTGCGATTTCCTTTGGAGGATTCCGTCAGCCGATACATCTCTTCATGAGAGAAATAGCGAAATGATTAGCGTTTATTCCCAGCGCCCTACGCACGAAAGCCTCCGAATTAGTTCAACAAATTCTCCCGATTGCTTAACATTTCGAATTGAAATGACCGGGATAATTTTATTTTTCACCGAATTCTGTTGCCGTATTTCATATTTTTCATAACTTTGCGGCAGTGAGATATTTCTCTCATGAAGAGAAGTTGCATCTATCAGTCAATCCGTTAAATGCTATTTTGAGGATTTAGCCGTCGTTTATTTCTTCAATTATCACTACCGAACCACCTATTCCTTCCGGAGAGAGATTTTCCGGTGGATTGATCTGTCGGAAAAAATATCTCTTTCAAGAATAAGCCTTGAAAGAGATTTCCGAATGAAAGCCGGCTGAACAAAAATCTTTGTACGACTACAATGCTTTCAGAATTCGGCTGTTAGCCTTGTCCACAGCCGATGTGTCCAAAGAGGCGAGATAGATCCGCGTGGTCTTCTCCGAATCATGTCCCATCGCCTCGCTGATGATCGCGAGCGGAATGTTTCTGTCCTTGGCGATGGAAGCCCACCCGTGGCGGGCGACGTAGCTGGTCAAGGGTATGTCCAGTCCCAACCGCTCGCCTAATTTTTTCAATTTGTCATTGACCAGATGCGCCGCATTCTTGTACTGCCGGCGAGCGTCGGCATGCATGTCCCGAATTACCGGCAGCAGATAAGGAATGGCGTTCGTATCATATTTATCGACGATCTCCTGCATGGGTTTTTCCCATTTGACGAACAACTGCTGTCCCGTTTTCTGCCTGCGGTAAGAGAGTATGCCGTTTTGCAGGTCTTTCTTCTTCAGGTAAGCCATGTCGATGAACGACATTCCACGGGTATAGAATGAGAACATGAAAATGTCGCGGGCGAAATCCATCGCCGAAAACAGCGCCAAATCCAGATCCCGGATCTGGCGGATGACTTTCAAGGGTACAGCCCGCTTGACCGTTTTGCCAATGCCCGTGTAGACATACTTGAACGGATCGCGCTGCACGGTCATTTTCTTCTCGACGGCCCGGTTATAAATGGCACGCAGTCCCCTCATATAGTAGGAGGAGGTATTCGGGCATACACCTCTCGATTTGAGATAAGTCTCGTATTCGATCATCAGGTCGGAGTCCATCTCATCCCAAGACACCTCGGTATTCCTGCGGAAACGCCCGAAGCTGTTCAAGACGGTCGTGTAACGTTCGCCCGTGCGGATTTTCCCGATCTGTCTCAACTGCCCGACAAGACTCCGAGCGAAAGAGAAAAAGCCTCCGGCATCCGAAGGCGTAAGATAGCGTGCGACCACATCCCCGGCAGTATAACTTTCGCCCGTATGCTCCAACCGGGAGATAATGCACTCCAGGCGGGCGATGTCTTCTGCAATCCGGCTTTTCAATGCGACAAGGTAAGCGTGTCGGGGTCCTTTGCAATCCGGCCGGAGCAATCCTGCACGCAGAGCGGCCCATTCCGACGGTAACAGTTTATGGCCGCTGTTGATCTGTCGGGTTACACGGTTATGCATGATCTGATAATACAGTCGGCCTTCACGATCCGCAACGGACGAGGCCCGGAATTTTACTTTTACGCTTGCCATACGTTTGTTGTTGTTAAAGTTGCCGGGCCAAGGTAACGAGCAAGCGTACAATTCTATATTGGAATCCGATAACGCTGCCGGTCGGGCGACAATCCAACTCTTATATTCGCAATCGCTCCTTAGCCTGTTTTGCAAGGTTGAGAATCTCAAGACTCAGAGCTTTCAGCTCGCGGGTCCGTTGCTCCAGCATAGCGATCTGATGCGGGATAGCAACGTTGGAAAAGTGTGCGTTGATGGCTTTTACAATCTGGTTATAGTTGTTCCCGAACTTTTGAAATTGGAAATAAAAATCATTCAGCCGGGCGATAAACTGCGTCTTTGACGGGTCGCGTTTGATGACGACGAACTCTTCGGCGAAGATGCGTTTGACGATAAACCGACTGCGGTTATGCTCAAGTCCGGCTTTGCAGAGCAACTCGTTGAAGCGGATGTTTTGCTCTTCATTGAGCCGGAAGGAGTATTTATAACTCGGAGTTCGAAATTGTTGTGTGTGTTTTCGGTCGGTATTCATAATATCGGTTAAAAAGGCGTTCGACTTGGGAGAACGCCCGGCCTCGCAGAGCGGGCACCTTTCGTATGCCGAAAAAATTTTCGGCATACGAAGGTACAGCTCGCTCCCATCTGGCGATGGGAAAAAGCCGCGCCGGAGAACTGCTATCGAAAGTTTGAAAACTCCTCCGCTACGGCTTCCGGGACTGGG